>CAMZLN010000191.1 GCA_947311465.1 uncultured Saprospiraceae bacterium | reverse complement strand
GCTACACTGGATAGCTATGTCTAAATTTTTCTGAAAAATAAAATAGACTAAAAAACATCAAAAAAACAAATATGTGAAACCAAATAAAATTTTGATTTTTAAAATTTCATGTGTTTTTTTTAGGCTTCAAGGTAGAGCCAAAGTAGACTTGTTTAGAAAAAATCCTAAACAAGTCTTACCAAGTACCATTATTCATTCTTTGTATCAATATTATAGATGCCTTAACTTTGTAAAACGCTGCATGGATGTGATGTTTTTTTATGAAGTAGAATTCACTGTATCAAGCAAGATCACCAAACATAACAGCCACCTTATCTAAACTCTCATTGGAGCCTACAACAGAGAGAATATCACCAACTCTAATTTCTGTGTAACCATGCATGATAATATTCTTTCCATTGTGTTTTAACGACAGTATAATTACATCTGAAGGCAAGCGGATATCTCGTAGAAGTTTCCCGTCCATTGTAGAGTCAATAACTTCTACATCTAGTGTGTCCTGATTTTTATCACCACCAAGTAAAAGGGAAGTACCGATTGGAGAACGTACATAATGATCCATTAAGTTGATAAAAGCGCTAGCTGGGTCAATGACATGAGCTCCAAGTTCTTTAAATCGCTCTAAATAAGATCTATCTTGAAGTCTGACCAAGACATCTTTAGTACCAAGATGCTCATAAATCAACTCATTTAGGGCGTAATTTTCTTCATCAGAAAGAAATAAGACAATGGTGTCTGCTTTTTGGGCATTTAATTTTTTAAAC
This sequence comes from uncultured Saprospiraceae bacterium, assembly GCA_947311465.1. Lineage (GTDB taxonomy): Bacteria > Bacteroidota > Bacteroidia > Chitinophagales > Saprospiraceae > CAMZLN01. Next base: position 3,533 of record CAMZLN010000191.1, on the reverse strand, counting down.
ATAGCTTTAGAAATTTGAGCAAAGCTCATCACTTCTACGCCATCTACAATTGTTTTATCTTTTTCTTCATCACATGAAACGATAATCGTTTTCCAATTGTGAGCAAGTAATTGGCGGGCAAGTGCCACAGATTGATTTTCAAAACCAAAAATAAGTGCTTTTTTGCCAGTTGTAGCTACGTTTTTTCCTTTGGTATGGGCTTCTCCTACTTTTTGAATTGCATATTTAAACAATGGTGGTCCAACAATTTGATTGATGACAATAACGGAGACAACTATGGTGTAAAATTCGTTTCCCCATATCGTATATTCTCCAGCGATTTCTGTTGCCAAACCAATTCCAACTCCCGCTTGCGTTACATACGGCATCCATCCATATTTTTTATGCAATGGCTCATCTCCGGCAAGTGTTCCTCCAATATACGCAGCAATTATCATTGAAATGAGTCTAACGAAAAATAGGACTAATGCTATTTTCCAAACGGTAACCAATACATCTAAGGATAATGATGCTCCTGTCAATGTAAAAAATATGACATAGATCCAAGGACCATTGTGTTCCATCATTTCTTGGAATTCAAGTCTATGCTTTGTGAAATTAGTAACATAGAAACTTCCTAATAAAACTACAAGAAGAGCCTCTACTCGTAAAATCATATCAAAGTGATGATGAATATATTCTTCACCATAATGAAGGGCTTGAAACATTCCAAATCCCATTGCCAAAATTATTACTGTTTTAATTTTATTTGATAAACTAGAACTAAATACCAATTCCAATAATTTTCCAAAAGCAAATCCAATAAGAAATGACAACGCTAATTCAAAAAGTAATTTTAAAATCACAGTCCATTCTACATCGATCCCATTAATTAAACTTTGACTAAGCGATAAACAAATTGAAAATAAAATAATTACTAAAATATCTTTAACTACAGTTACTCCCATTGCAGTTCTTACAAAAGGACCTTTCGCTCTCATTTCATTAATAATAGCTATTGCAGATGATGGTGATCTAGCTACCAAGATAGTACCCACTAGAATAGAAACAGCTATTTTACTGCCAGCGGTCATCGAAGCTGTAAAAGGAATATAACTGGCTAGATAATAAAAAGTAATAGAAGTTAAAACAAAGGTTGCAACCAACTGGGCGGTAGTATTCCAAGCTATACTTTTTATACTGTGCTTTAGTTCTTTCAGATACAATTCTGTTCCTGCAGCCAAAGCAATGAAGCCTAAAGAAAAATCATTGAGGAAGTCAAGATGTGGAATTGCATTAGGTTGTATAAGTTTTAAAATATAAGGACCTGCCGCAATACCTATTAATAAATATCCAGTGATTACGGGAAGTTTTATTTTTGTGAATTGTTTTCCTAATTGAAAAGATGAAATGGTCACCAATAAAAATCCTAATACATATACTAATATTGTCATAAATTCGCTTGTTTTATCGTTTGATTTTCTTCATCAACAAAAAAAATAATGAATAATGAAGAAAGAAACTATTGAAAAATTGATAGTTTCTGAATGACCCATAATTGTTTTATTTGAAAAAAATGTACCTTTGCACCTTTTAGAAATAGGAGTAAGAGACCTTCAATAATTATGGACTACCATTCTTAACAATTTTGGTGAAGATAAGGTTTTTTTTATACTTTGTATTTAGATTTATATTATGGGATTATTAGAAGAAATAAGTAAACGGAAAACTTTTGGAATTGTATCTCACCCAGATGCGGGAAAGACTACTTTGACAGAAAAATTATTGCTTTTTGGGGGAGCAATACAAGTGGCTGGTGCCGTAAAATCTAATAAAATAAAAAAATCCGCTACTTCAGATTTTATGGAGATTGAGAAACAAAGGGGGATTTCGGTGGCAACTTCCGTAATGGGTTTTGAATATAAAAATCTAAAAATAAATATTCTTGATACACCTGGTCACAAGGATTTTGCCGAAGATACGTTTCGTACTTTGACTGCCGTAGATAGTGTGATTGTAGTGATTGATGTGGCAAAAGGGGTGGAAATGCAAACAGAGAAATTGGTGAAAGTATGTCGAATGCGGCAAACACCCATCATCGTTTTTATAAATAAAATGGATCGGGAAGGAAAGGATGGATTTGACCTTTTGGATGAGATTGAATTGAAATTGGGGATTACGGTACGTCCTTTGACTTGGCCAGTAGGTATGGGACAACGTTTTCAAGGCGTTTATAATCTATATGAAAAGAAATTAGTTCTTTTTAAAGCGCATAATAAACAAGATGCTGGGATCGAAATCACAGATTTGCAGAGTGAAGAATTGGATCAACAAATTGGAGAAGAAGCCGCAACTGAATTGAGAGAAGAAGTGCACATGATTGAAGAAGTTTATCATGAATTTACCACGGAAGACTATTTGAATGGTGATATTTCTCCTGTATTTTTTGGAAGTGCAGTGAATAATTTCGGTGTCAAAGAGATGCTGGATACTTTTGTCGAAATAGCTCCAAACCCTTTGCCACGAAATGCAGAAGAACGTGAAGTGAGACCTGAAGAAGAAAAGTTGACGGGATTTGTTTTTAAAATTCATGCCAATATGGATCCTCGCCATCGTGATCGGATTGCTTTTTTGAGAATTGTGTCGGGTACTTTTAATAGAAATACAAATTATCTGCATATTCGTCAAAATAAAAAGATGAAATTTTCAAATCCTACGACTTTTATGGCTTCAAAAAAGGAAGTGGTAGATGCTGCTTATCCTGGAGATGTAGTGGGCTTGTATGATTCTGGAAATTTTAAAATTGGAGATACATTAACAGAAGGTGAAAATCTACATTTCAAAGGAATACCTAGCTTCTCTCCAGAGCAATTTAGATATGTAAATAATACAGATCCTTTGAAGACGAAACAATTGAACAAAGGATTGGAACAATTGATGGATGAGGGCGTTGCACAATTATTCACTAAAGAGATGAATGGTCGTAAAATCGTAGGTACAGTTGGGGCACTTCAATTTGAAGTAATTCAATATCGTTTGAAGCATGAATATGGTGCTTCTTGTGATTACGAACCTACTAATTTACATAAGGCAGCTTGGATTACTTGTGATAATGACGTAGCAATGAAGGAATTTAGGCAAAGAAGAAAAAAGGATTTGGCAGTGGATAAAGATGGGAAGTTGGTTTTTTTTGCAGAATCGGCTTGGGTTTTGAAAATGGCGCAGGAGGCTCATCCTGATGTTGTATTTCATTTTACTTCGGAGTTTTGAGTTCGGGAGGTCAGGACTTTAGGACATCAAGACTTCAGGACATTAAGACTTTGGGACTTCAAGATGTCAGGACTTCAGGACTTCAGGATTTCAAGACATTAAGACTTCAGGACTTTGGGACTTGATTAGTGTTATGGAACTTGGAGTGAAGGTGTAAGGTTCAAGGTGCAAAGGTACAAAGGTGCAAAGGTGCAAAAGGCAAAAGGGTAAAAATGCAAAAATAGAAAAGGATAAAAAAAAATAGGGGCAGGGTGTGGGGGGGGGGGGGGGGGGGAGGGGGGGGG
>CAMZLN010000190.1 GCA_947311465.1 uncultured Saprospiraceae bacterium | reverse complement strand
AGATATTCCACAACATAACCTGCCCCGCCTACATTTTCCCTCGAATAAGAAATAATTTGAAGTTTAGTCTTCAAAAATAGGTATATATTTAAAAAATCTTCAAATTCTTCCTTCTTCTTCGTTAAAAATTCCAACGGGACTTGCTATGTTGTTCGTTATTGTCCTACATTTTTGCCCCCGAATTCTCATTCGGGGTTAGTTTTGGTAAACCCCGTTGGGGGTTGCATACTTTTCATATTCCTTTTTCGCTGAACAAGTTTTTCTAACGGACTATTGTGGATGGAAACTCACAATTTTAATTTTGATGAGTTTCCGTCCAGACACTAAAAAAATAACTTTTGATTGGATTTTTATTAAAAATAGAATTTTAAATTTCAACACTAATCAAATTATTTAAAACAATATCCTTCACTTCTTTTTTCCATAAAATGCGATAATGACCAGCTTTTTCAATTGGGATGAGCGTGGAGTTTTCAATGGCATTGTGTATTCTCATCGAGTTGGAGTAGGGTAGTACCTTGTCATTTTTATCATGAATCAGAAAAAGGTGGTTGAAATTAAATTTTTGAAGTTTATCATCTATTTTAATATCATTCAAATCTTCACCGAGAAGATTATTGGCCCAAACAATCATGTGATTGTAAGTTTTGTCATCTACTTTTAACATTTGTTTGAATTGTTTGAAAAAATCTACTAATCTATATGGAGTTGTTATGAAAAATAGTTTGTCCACTTGGATGTCCAATTCAGCCAATGCCCCAGTGGTAATTCCTGAACCAAATGAATGGGTGATAAAAGATACAGGATTTTGTGGATTGATGAATTTTACCATTGCTTTCACTGCTTCTTTGCATGCAAAATAGTTGGATTTGTTACTTTTGTCAAAGGCATGTCCCGGTAGATTCAGTGCGACGATTTTATATCCTTTTTCAACCAATTCATCCGCAATCATGGCTAGACTTCCTGCATTTGAGTCCCATCCATGGACAATAAAAACAATATCTCCGTTTGGATTTCCTTTGGTATATACATCGATATTTCCTTTGTAAAAAGGAACATTGATGTGGAATGCTGTTGCAAAAAATGCTTTTTCTCTATCTCGAATGTCTTTTTTTCTAACGGTTTGAAACAGTTGCAATGCTTTTTTACTTGCCAATTTCGGTGAAATGAGGGCGAGCGCTTTTAAGTATTTTTGTAGAAGAGATAATTGTAAGTTCATATTGAATGAATGAATGATTGAATGAATGAATTATTGAATGCTGTTCTTGCGTGTTCAATAAATCTTTTTTTGTGGAAAATCCGTAATTTAATTATCATTGTTCTTTAGGAATTCCTTTGTAAAATGTTCTGTATGTTTAGGTTGTGAAATTTTTTATCATTATATTTTTTTGAATCTCCTTTTGGGATAGAAAGGCTTTTCCAATCAGCACCTTTGATCATTTTCCCAATGAAGACGATTTGTCCTAGATGATAGGCGTAATGTGCCAATTGACGATTAAACGCTTCGATAATGGTATGCCCCATATTTCGGATATAGATTTCAGTATTGAAGTTATCTTCATTAATAGAATCAATTGCAAGAAATAAACACTCCCAACCAGCTTCCCATTTTGTCAATAATTCTGCTCTTGAATCAATAATATCTTCAAATTCTTGATCTCGATTCCTGAAATCTTTTTCACCATCTGTGGTCAGGAAATCTGTCCAACGAGAAAGCATATTGCCATGAAGGTGATTGACTATGATTGATATTGAATTTGAATGATCATTAAATTGCCAAAATAATTCATCTTCAGTCAATTGTTCAAAGGTTTTGTCTCCCAACATTTTGTAATATTGAAATTGCTTTTTGATGCTGTGGATATAATTATTTTTCATTTTTTATATTTTCATACCAAATGGTATATTTTAAATAATTGGGGTTTATAAATGAGTCGTCATATTTCCTAAATTCATTTTTCTGTTTTTGTAAATTTAAAAAATCATTTGGAAAGTTTACAAAGCAATTTCTATTTTGATTAAATGATCTAAATGATCCATCATGTCCAATAAGTATTTATTATTTTGAAGTAAAACCGAAGTAAAAACGGCTCCTTCTATCAATGCAAAGATTCTTCCACCCAATATTTTTGCATCAAGATTATCCTTCATTTCCCCACATTCTATTCCTTGTTGTATGATTGATTCGATACTTTTTTGCATTTTTATGGCCACATATTTTACCCGCTCATATAAAATTGGGTTGGTGTGATTTGCATCAATTCCAACGTTTAAAATTGGGCATCCCCCGAAATCTAAAGCATGTTTTGTATAATTTCGATAAAAATTAGTTAGTGCATATAGTCTTGCAATTGGAGACTTAACAGTAGTGATGATATCTCGTAATTTATTGATTATGAATCGCACATTGTGATTAAATGCTTCTAGTGCAAGCGCTTCTTTATTTTTAAAATTCCCATAAATAGCTCCTTTTGTCAATCCTGTAGCTTTCGTGATATCCGACATACTTGTTCCGCTATATCCATTTTTATTGAAAATAGGGGCTGTTGTTTCTATGATAAATTGCCTAGTAAGTTCGGACTTTGATTTCATAATTTATTTCTTTAGGACAAAGATACAATAAGAATATACCAATTGGTATATTTTGAATAAAGAATATTAAAAAAGCCCTATCGATTTCTCGAAAGAGCTTTTTTGGGCTATGGAAATATGATTTCAATTAAGCGTCTTTTCCATCTATTATATCTTTGGCTGTATCGACAACAGAGTCTTTCGCATTTTTTTCCATATCTGCTGCATTCTCAACTACATCACTTGCAGCATCTTTTACTTTTCCTGAAATGTCACCAGCTGATTCTAATGCCCCTGATGCTTTTTCAACAACGGTATCTTTTACTTTTCCTGCCATTTCACTTGCACTACTACAACATCTTTTAAATCACCAGCGACATCTGCCGCTTTTTTGACAACATTTCCAGCTTCTCCCATGATGTCTTTACTAGAACTAAATAGGTCTTTGATAAATTTGAACATATTTTTGTTTTTAATTTAATTAATTGTTTTCTTCACTATTTTCCTAAGTTATTGGAAATAAGTCACAAATTATAATAAAAACGAATATACTATCAAATAAAAACAAATATTGTACTTTTGTCTTGTTTTTAAAGTGTGTTAATCCTCAACCACATGAATGTTTCTGAAAGCATCTGTCCTTGTATCTATATCCACAGCTCCATTTTCTAAACGCAAAACACCTCTTGGACAAACCGCAGAACAAACCCCACACCCTACGCATGATGCTCGTACAATGTCTTGTCCAAGAGGTGTTTTGCGTTTAGAAAATGGAGCTGTGGATATAGATACAAGGACAGATGCTTTCAGAAACATTCATGTGGTT
>CAMZLN010000189.1 GCA_947311465.1 uncultured Saprospiraceae bacterium | reverse complement strand
GATGTATATTTTGATTTGGGAATGATTATTCAATTTTAAAAAAAAATCTAAATCCTGAAAATTCTGAAACCTGCCAGCAGTCAGGATAGCGTATAGAATATTTTTACCACAAAGAGCACAAAGAACACATAGTTTAAATACTATAATGTTTGATAAGGTGATGAATTGATAAGTCGGCTCTCCAAAGTCGAGACTGGATGAGTTGACGGTTGAGAATAAGATTCATTTTTGAAAATAATGTTCTTTATTGACGAAATGAATTTCATCGGACTATGCCACGGATGCATGGATGATTTTTTTACATGATATGACGAAATGAATTTCATCGGACCTATGGACAAATGAAATTTATTTCATTTCGCCCAAACAGCGGAGCGTAGTTTGTATCTTAATGCACGGAATAGTATCATTCTAACCTTTACGAACAAACGTTCGTTTTTTAGACTAAAAATTCATATATTTGTATAAAATCGTCTAATATGTCCGAACACGAAATAAAATTTCAAAAGAAAATCGATGCGGAAGTAAAAATCGAGCCGAAAGACTGGATGCCTGAAGCTTATCGAAAAACATTGATTCGCCAGATGTCTCAACATGCTCACTCTGAAATAGTCGGTATGTTGCCTGAGGGAAACTGGGTGACAAGAGCTCCTACTTTAAGACGTAAACTAATCTTACTGGCAAAAATTCAAGACGAAGCGGGTCACGGATTATACCTTTATAGTGCAACAGAAACACTAGGAATAAGTCGTGATGAAATGACCAATCAATTACTTACTGGGAAAGCTAAATATTCTAGTATTTTCAACTACCCATCCTTAAGCTGGGCGGATATGGGTACAATTGGATGGCTAGTGGATGGAGCCGCAATCATGAATCAAGTTGCCTTACAAAGAACTTCTTTTGGACCTTATGCTCGTGCAATGGTTCGTATTTGTAAAGAAGAAAGCTTTCACCAAAGACAAGGTTATGAATTATTAATCAAAATGTGTCAAGGTGCACCTATTCAAAAACAAATGGCCCAAGATTCTATAAATAGATGGTGGTGGCCTTCATTGATGATGTTTGGTCCTCATGATGCAGATTCGCCTCACACTGGAGATTCTGTGAAATGGAAAATCAAAAGAAAAACTAATGATGAATTGAGACAAGCGTTTATTGACGCTACTGTTCCTCAAGCGGAATATTTAGGATTAACCATTCCCGATCCTGACTTGAAATGGAATAAAGAACGTGGCCATTATGACTTTGGACCTATTGATTGGGATGAGTTTTGGAGTGTGGTTAAAGGTAATGGCGTTTGTAATAAACAGAGAATTAAGGATAGAACAAAAGCATATGAAGATGGTGCTTGGGTAAGAGAAGCAGCTAGTGCTTATGCAAAGAAAAAGAAAAAAACTGCCGTAGCTAATTAAATTCTTTTGAAAACGATAAAAATAATAATTATGAATAAAGCAGAATGGCCTCTTTGGGAAGTATTTATAAGAAGTAAAAATGGACTGAGTCACAAACATGTGGGGAGCTTACATGCACCCGATTCTGAAATCGCTCTAGAAAATGCACGTGATGTTTATACTCGTAGAAATGAAGGTCCAAGTATTTGGGTAGTCGAATCTAAAAATATTTTTGCTACAGATCCTGCGGACAACGATATGCTTTTTGAAACCGCAAAAAATAAAATCTATCGACACCCTTCTTTTTATGACATTCCTAAAGAAGTGAAAAATATATAATCATGCAGAATAAACAACATTTATATAATTTATTGCTTCATCTTGCTGACAATGACTTGATTCTGGGGCAGAGATTGTCAGAATGGTGTGGTCACGGACCCGCTTTGGAACAAGATATTGCTTTATCGAATATCGCGTTGGACTTAATTGGTCAAGCCGAAATGTGGTTTCAATATGCTCAATCATTGGGTATTAATGATAAAAACCAAGACCAATTGGCTTTCGCCAGAAATGAATGGGAATATAAAAATGTTCTTTTAGTGGAATACCCCAATACTGATTTTGGATATACAATTGTCCGTCAATTTTTCTACGATATATTTCATAAATTGATTTTGACTGAGCTCAAAGAAAGTGCTGACACTCAAATCGCTGCAATAGCTGCAAAATCAATCAAAGAAGTGGATTATCATCTAAAATTTAGTAGTGAATGGTTGATTCGATTGGGAGATGGTACTGAATTGAGCCATCAAAAAATCCAAACTGCTGTTAATGAACTATGTGATTTTGCTAATGAACTTTTCCTTCCAACAGAATCAGAATCCATCATGGCAAAAGCGGGTATTGGGTATGAATTAGAACCATTGAGAAGTGTTTGGATTGATGAAGTTCAAAATATTTTAAAGATTGCCACGATTGATGCTCCTGACAAAGAAGGTCATCAAAAAGGTGGTAAAAATGGAATTCACTCAGAATACTTTGGTCATTTGCTTTCTGAAATGCAATTTCTTCAAAGAGCTTATCCAAATCTGTCTTGGTAATGGATAAGAATGCTATTCTTTCGATTCTTTCTGAAGTTTATGATCCAGAAATTCCTGTCTTGTCTATTATTGATTTAGGGATTCTTAGGGATGTAAAATGGATTGAAAATCAAATTTTAGTCACCATAACGCCTACTTACTCTGGATGTCCTGCTACTTTAACTTTTGAAGCGGATATTTTAAAAGCACTTTCAGACAATGGATTTAATCATGTAAAAGTTGTTTCTCAAATTTCTCCTGCTTGGACGACTGCCTGGATGACCGATATGGGTAGAAAAAAATTGAAAGCATACGGAATTGCTCCGCCTGTTGAACACACTTATGATAAAAATGCCCTTTTTTCTGATCAAAAGGAAGTTGCTTGTCCAAGATGTGATTCTTTAGACACCAAGTTGCTTTCTCAATTTGGATCTACCGCTTGTAAGTCATTATATCAATGTAATAGTTGTTTGGAACCTTTTGATTATTTTAAATGTCATTGATGGATAATGCAAATTTATTTACAATAAGGCTTAGGAATTTTGAAAAAAATGTACATTTTTTTTTTACAATTAGAATTGCGACACCACTACAAAAACTTACAAGTCAATACCGTCAAATCATCAGGAAATTCCTGACTCCCCTTGAAAATATGGATTCGTTCCATCAATCGACTATTAAATTCTTTTGCAGAAAGAGAAAGATTATTCATCAAAAAATCAGAAAGTAGTTGTTCATTAATAAAATTACTTTCTTCATCTTGCAAGTCTGTCAATCCATCCGTATAAGTCAATATCATAGCCTCGTCTGCTATTTCAATTTGCCCAACTTCCAAGGTAGGGAGGTGTTCAAAAGAGCCTAGTATCGTACAACCTTCATTCAACCTATGAACACCATTTTTTTGAACCAAAAACGGCTGTGGATGTCCAGCATTTACATATTGAAGTATTCTTGTCTTTTCGTTAAATATGGCTATAAAAAATGTGAGATATAAATCTCCTTTGGTAATTCTATATATCGCGGTATTCAGATCATGAACCAATTGGTTTAAATCGCAATCAGAATGTACTAAACTGTGAAGATTTGCTTGAAAATTTGCCATCAAAAGAGCAGCACCTACTCCTTTACCTGAAATATCACCGATACAAAAAACGAATTTATCATCAAAATTAAAATAATCATAATAATCTCCACCTACACCAATATGTGGTTGATAAATACTCGCTAATTCATAAGACTTTCCTGATGGCAAGTGGTTGGGAACCAACATCAATTGCATTTCACTCGCCAATTCCAATTCTCGTTTTAGACGCTCTTGTTCCAATTGTCTTTTAAACAATCGCTTATTTTCAATGGCCACTGCAATAATATTTGAAATGGCTGTAATGAATTGTACTACATTAAATAAATCTGTATCTTCTTTTAACCCACCAATAAAAACATAAGCAATTGGATACTTTTTATGATGAATTGGGATTACAATTTCAAAATTGGATAATAAATGGTGCTCCTTTTCATCAATATTTTGAAGTCTTTTATAATCTTTAAATTTTTCCGAAATGTCAATAGAAATAAGCTCATCTTTCACACCGATACTCGTCGCACTCACCCATTTTTCGTTTTCTTTTACATACAAAGCCATTTTCGGAATCCCCATCTCCCAACTCAAAAAGGAATTGTACATTTTGAATAATTCTTCGGCAGATAGATTTTTATTGATGGCTTGTGTGATATTCAAAAGACTGTTAATTTGAAGTTGTTTCAAATTAAGGTTTCGCTCCAATATTTCTATTCGCGAATATTTTGGCTTATTTCCTGTCTTTTCTTTCACTATTAATTTAATTTAAAGACCACAATATATAACTAAATCTAATATATATAAAATATCCGACCTTATAAATAACAAAAAGACCTAATCCTGAGAAGAATTAGGTCTTTTTGTACAGATTTAGAATTATTTCATCTTCATCTTCCTTTTTTCCTTCCTTTTCCCTGATCTTTTTAAAATTTCTTTTTTAAATTGTCTATTAACTCGTTTGAGTTTAACAATTTTTTTCGCTGGAAGCACAGATTTTAATTGTCGTATATAATCCTTCTTTAAATCAAGTAATTGTTGCTCTTTGGCTATATGATCATTTATCAGTGCTTCTGCTTCTTCATCTGTCATACTTTCAAGACTTTTATCTTGCTTATAGGAATTATTCACAGCTTTCCTTTTTACATGATATTGATTGGTGATGGGCCAAAATTTTTCAGCTTCAGCCTCCGTCAATTCTAGCTTTTCCGTTATAAAAGCTGTGCGCATTGCTGCTATTTTCTCTCTTTTTTTGCCATTTTTTGCATTTTTCTTAGATTGCGCTTGTAATAGAGATGCACTAAAAAATAACACGGTTAATATTAAAAATAACTTTTTCATAATTTGTATAATGTTTTGTGATTTAAATTTGTTCCAGTTCATAATCTTCAAATTCATCTAGAATCTCATCCAAAAATTCATCTTCTATGGATTCAATTTCATCGAATGAAACCGAAAAATCAATATCCAATTCTTGAAGGACTTCTATTGAATAATCATCTATTTCTTCTGCAATATATTCTTTAAATTCTTGGGGTGTAATCTCATTTGCGATGGTTTCATAACTTGGTAAATGGGAATCACTTCTTGAAAAACTCCAAAAACCTGCAATCAATATGATGGATGTTGCTATGCCAAAAGCTATTCTTTTCTTGACAACTAAATTTACTAATCGATCGACCCATGAAATTTTATGTTCGTTTCTAGGGGGCACTTTTTCTAAGACCTTATCCGACAAACTTTCAAAATAATTGAAAGGCACATCATAATTTTCCGTCTTAGGAAGATCTAATAAAAATGGTGAAAGCTCTTCTAGCTCTTTTTTAATTTCTTCTTTCATATTTTTGGTTTTTATTGTTGTCCATTTACAGCGAAGTATTTTTCTATCTTTTTTACAGCGTGGTGATAAGATGCTTTTAAACTTCCTATCGATATTTCTAATATTTCTGAGATTTGTTTATAAGTCATTTCGTCATAGTATCGCATGTTAAAAACTAACTTTTGTCTTTCAGGCAAAATTTCAATTGCTTTTTTGAAGTGTTCTAAAATCCGTTGTGAATCCGAATACTCTTCCGCTATCAATTTATTCTCGATTCCGTTTTCTTCATCAATCGAAGTACTTTTTCGTTTTTTGTTTCTATTTATAAATGTAATCGTTTCATTTGTTGCAATTCTATAAAGCCAAGTGTATAGCTTAGAATTTTGTTTGAATTTATTAATTCCTTTATAAACTTTTATAAATGTATTCTGAACAATATCATTAGCATCTTCGTGATTTTTAACCATTCTTCGTATGTGCCAATAAATAGGTTCTTGATACTTTTCCATTAACAATCTAAAGCCTTTCTCATATTGAGTTGGATTTTCCAGTAAATCTAAAATATCTTTATCTGAAATTTGTTTCAATGGATTTTTAATTGATTTGTGAGTTTGACTATGGAAAAGGGGAATGGTTTAAAGTAGTATTTTATTTTTTCACAATTCCTTAGATATAAAAATGTCCAAAATACTGTACTTCAAGTATTTTGGACAACAAAGAAATTGAAAAATATTATTTCAATTTTATTTAAAATTATAAAGTTCCCCTTCGCTCTTGCTCCGCTTCTATCGATTCAAAAAGTGCTTTAAAATTCCCTTTCCCAAAGGATTGTGCCCCTTTTCTTTGAATAATTTCAAAAAATAAAGTTGGTCGATCCGTTAAAGGCTTAGTGAAAATCTGCAATAAGTAGCCTTCGTCATCTCTATCGACCATCACGCCGTGTTTTTTCAAAAGTTGCATGTCTTCGGCAATTTCACCGACTCGTTCTCCAACTGTATCATAATACGAACCTGGCACATATAAAAACTCAACGCCCCGTTTTTTCATTTCGCTTACCGTAAATACAATATCATCGGTAGCAACAGCGATATGTTGAACTCCAGCTCCCTTATAAAAATCAATATATTCTTCTATTTGAGATTTCTTCTTTCCTTCTGCAGGCTCATTGATTGGAAATTTAATTCGTCCATTCCCATTGGTCATTACTTTACTCATCAATGCCGTATATTCTGTAGAAATATCTTTATCATCAAATGAAATTAATTGTGCAAACCCCATTACTTCTTTGTAAAACTTGCCCCAAACATTCATTTGTCCCCAATCAACATTCCCAACCATGTGGTCTATAAATTTCAAACCACAATTGGGTGGGTTATAATGTGATTCCCATTTTTCAAATTTCGGTAAAAAGATACCTTTATAGTTTTTTCGTTCTACAAAAATATGAACTGTATCGCCATAAGTATGAATTCCTGCTCTAACCACTTCACCGTGTTCATCAGATTCTACTCTTGGCTCAAAATATGATTTTGCTCCTCGACTGGTCGTTTCTTCCCAAGATTTACGAGCATCTTCTACCCATAATGCTATCACTTTCACACCATCTCCATGCTTGGATATGTGATCAAAAATTTCTGCATGTTCTGCACCAGGCATTGGAGTTGTAAAAACTAATTTTATTTTGTCTTGTACCACTACATAACTAGTTCTATCTTTCATCCCAGTTTCCAATCCTGCATAAGCGAGTGATTGAAAACCTAGTGCTGTTTTATAAAAATGAGCAGCCTGTTTTGCATTTCCTACATAAAACTCAACATAATCTGTTCCCATAATCGGCAAAAAATCATCTGCTTCTGGAAATATTTTTTCAAGACTATAATTGAAATTATCTACTTTTTTTAAATCCATTTTAGTATATTTTAGTTTGGAATGTTATTCCTGTTTTTCTTAAAAATTAAATAATCCAGCTTTTATAATAATCATCAACTTGCAATTTCAAAGCTTCTTCTGTAATCGAAATTGGATTAAAAGGATCTATCATTACCGCCAATTCTTCAGTTTTTTCCTTTCCAACGCTTCTTTCGATAGCTCCAGGATGTGGTCCGTGAGGAATTCCACCGGGATGTAGGGTAATTTGTCCAATTTCTATATTATTTCTACTCATAAAATCACCATCTACATAATATAAAATCTCTTCAGAATCAATATTACTGTGATGATAAGGAGCAGGTATTGCCTTTGGATGATAATCATATAATCTAGGTACAAAAGAACAGACAACAAATCCTGCGGCTTCCCATGTCTGATGTATTGGAGGTGGTTGGTGAATTCGTCCTGTAATGGGTTCGAAATCATGAATTGAAAACGCAAAAGGATAATTAAATCCATCCCATCCCACAACATCAAAAGGGTGATTTTTATGGGTGTATTCCCACATTACCCCTTGTTTTTTTGATAAGACTTTGAATTCCCCTTTCTCATCATGTGTTTTCAAATCTTTTGGAAGCCTGATATCTCTTTCACAAAAAGGGGAATGTTCAAGTAATTGACCATAATTATTTCGATACCTTTTGGGTGTAGTGATTTCACTGAATGATTCTATAAATAATATACGATTGTTTTCTGTATCAAAATCAATTTGGTAAGTTGTTCCCTTTGGAATAATTAAGTAATCCCCATATTTGAAATCTAAATTCCCATACATAGTTCTTAGCTTTCCACTACCTACATGAATGAAAAGCATCTCATTCGCATCTGAATTTCTGTAAAAATAATCTTTCGAAAAAGACATCGGAGCTGCTAATCCAATATGTAAATCATTATTCGCAAAAAGCACTTTTCTACTATCCAAATAATCATCTTCTGGTGGCAAAGAAAACCCCTTGAAACTCAAAGCTTTCATGTTTTTTGCAATAGCTATTTTTGGAGCTACATCTCCAATCATTTTTATTTCCGAAACTACTGTCGGCGGATACAAATGATATATCAATGATGAACTTCCAACAAAACCAGCGGTTCCAAATAATTCTTCCTGATAAATCCCACCATTCGGATTTTCAAATACAGTATGTCTTTTGGGAGGAATATTTCCTAAAGTATGATACCTCATATAATTGAATTTTGAATGTTACTAAAAACTTTATTTAATACTGATTCCATTTTTGAGATTTCTTCATCGGACAATCCTTGCCAAGCTGTTTTTCTAAACAACTTTGTCAATGGAATAATTTCTTTTACTTTTTGTTTTCCAAATGGAGTTAAACTAATGATTAATCTACGTCGATCATCTGAATTTGGATTTCTCTCTATCATTCCTTTTTTATCTAATAAATCAAGAATTCTTGTCAAGGTAGGAGCGTCCTTGTATATTTTTTGACCAATTTCAAATTGACTCAAGCCATTAAATTGACTAAGAACTTGCAATACAATCCATTGATCTACTGTAACTCCAACTTCCTTAGATTTTAGCAATTCTTGAAAACGTTGTTTCATTCGCTTGGATGTGCGCTCAATGACGAATCCTGAAATTTCCAATTTATTTAAGCCTAAATTTGTTTGCATACTAATAGTTGTTGTACGAACTAATACAAAAGTATGGAAAAAATGATAAAATTCATATTTTATATTGAAATATTCGGATATAATGAGATTTCTAATGATATTATGATTGCCAACAGCTCAAAGTTGTTTTTCTAAAGAACAATCAAAAAGATTATCCACATAGACTAATGTACTATTTTTTTTACCAAAGTTGAAGCACAAATAAGGATAGGAGACGATTCATACGATAGGCTTTAGGAAGTAATAAAAGGTTTTTCCGTTTGAACCAACAATAGTC
>CAMZLN010000188.1 GCA_947311465.1 uncultured Saprospiraceae bacterium | reverse complement strand
TTGTGGATTATCTGTGAAGACTGCATCAAGCATCATTTTTTTAATCGAACTCTGAAAAATAGGCTAAGTTGATAAAAAATAAATTAAATAATAAGGTATTGCTATAGGCTTCTCTAAAATTATAGCTTAATTTCTAACGGACTATTAAACATTTAATCACAATTTCTAAAATACATCACAAGAATAATTCTTTTTTATTTTTAGCTGTATTCTTTTTATAAATATTACTTTTGTAAAAAACTATCATGGTAAAATTATTCGCAGGAACAGCAACTCAATATCTAGCTAAAAATATTGCTGATTATTATGGACAAAATTTAGGGGATATGACTGTCTCTAGGTTTAGTGATGGTGAGATGCAGCCTATCATTCATGAATCCGTAAGGGGGAATTTTGTATTTTTCATACAATCTACTTTCGCACCGACTGATAATTTGATGGAATTGTTGCTGATGATAGACGCTGCAAAGAGAGCTTCTGGTGGATATATTACGGCTGTAATTCCTTATTACGGCTACGCTAGGCAAGACCGAAAAGATAAGCCCAGAGTTCCTATTTCCGCCAAGCTAGTCGCCAATTTGATTGAAGCAGCTGGAGCAAATAGAATCATGACTATGGATTTTCACGCAGATCAAATTCAAGGATTTTTTGATATTCCAGTAGATCACCTTAGAAGTGAGGCCATTTTTATTCCGTATTTACAAAGTTTAAATTTATCAACTGTAACATTTGCATCTCCTGATGTAGGTGGCGTAAAACGGGCAAGAACTTATGCTAAATTCTTCGGCTCAAAATTAGTAATCTGTGATAAATTCAGAGAAAGAGCCAATGAAGTAAAAAGTATGACTGTCATCGGAGATGTAGAAGGAGAAGATGTAATTTTAATAGATGACTTGGTTGATACCGCAGGTACGTTGTGTAAGGCAGCGAAGGCTTTAATGAAAAAAGGAGCAAAAAGTGTTAGAGCTTTCTGTACACACCCTGTATTATCAAAAAACGCTTACAAAAATATTGATAATTCCGTACTTACAGAATTAATCGTTTGTGATACCATTCCTTTAAAAGGAAAATCTAAGAAAATAAAAGTACTTTCTACAGCACAACTTTTCGCTAGAGCTATACGAAACACACATGAGAACAAATCAATTTCTGCTCTATTTGTTGGCGGTGAATAGTTTGTAAAAATATTAGTTTATTTCTTTTTCAATCCCAACTCTAACAATCGTTCATTTAAAAAATCACCCGCTGTAATATCATCCCATCCTTTAGATTCACCTGATGGAACACAGCTTTCTAAACAACTCAAATCCATATCTGAACGTGGGTGTAAGAAAAATGGCATTGAATATCTTGGCTTTTTAAGTAATTCTAAATTGGTTGGATTAATTACCTGATGAATCGTTGATCGCAGCAATCCATTGGTGTGTCTTTCCAGCATATCTCCAATGTTTATAGCTATTGCATTGGGACCTGGATCCACATCAATCCAATTTCCATCTAAGTCTTGGGCTTGCAATCCAGAAACATCCGCTCCCATCAATAAAGTAATCAAATTAATATCTCCATGGGCAGCTGCTCGTACAGAACCCTCAGGAATATGATCAACATTGTCCAACGGATAATAATGTAAAAGTCTCAAAATACTATTCCCGTTGTGAATTTTTGTATCAAAATAATTTTCTGGCAATTTGAGATATAAAGCAATGGCTCTCAATAGATTTCTACCCGTTTTTTCAAAAGTAGAATAAACTTCCAAACCAATATCTTTAAATTCTGGCAACTCCTCTGGCCAAACATTCTCTGGATACTCTTTTTGAATAGGATCTCCATCTGTAACGGTTTGACCTATATGATAAAACTCCTTTAAATCGGGGACTTTTTTTCCTTTTGCCGTCTCTCTATTTTTTGAAATAAATCCTCGTTGTCCACTATTTGGCAATTCATATTTTTTCTTAATTGCAGTATCTAGTGCGAAAAAGGCTTTTGAAATTCGCAATAAATCGCTTTTTAAATCTTCTGAAACGCCGTGATTTTCGACAATAGCAAAACCCATATTGACAAATGAATCTCCAAATTCTTTAATGAAATTTGCTCTTTTGATTGGATCTCCTGAAATAAAATCATGGTAATCAACTCGGGCTATTGTGTTTTTTTTGTCTTTCATAATGCGATCTGTTTTTTGCAAAAATACAATTTTCTAACTAGAGATTGAATGAAAAGCTAAAATTTCCTATTCAAACACTATTGTATTTACTTAAAGGAACGCTATTTTGTTTCTTAATAATATCGTTCTTTGACAGATTCAGCGAAAGATAAAAACGAATTTTGTCTTTTATTTCTACACAATTCCTTAGGCCTACAACTTTTTAAGAAACCTATAACATTTAATATTAAAATTTACTTAAGTATCAGACATCATCTTGCCCTTATAATGTTTTATGACTACTTTTATATTTTGATAACCAAATTCTAAATCATGAAAAATCTACTTTTTACATTTTCTGTCATTATTCTTGGGCTTATTTCATCTTGCGGGTCATACACAAATCATATCACATCTGCCTATCATCAAAAAGCAAGACCAAATTCCAAGCTTGCAATCGTGCCTGTTCGATACAAATATACAGGTGCATACACTAAAAAAATGACGGATGAGCAAAGAACTAAACTTGAAGAACAAGAAAGTAAACAATTTCAAAATGAAATAGCATCAGGAATTGTCCGAAAAATGGGAAAAGGGGATTCTGAAATTAGTGTCATTCTTCAAGATGTGAACTCTACCAATGCTAAATTGAAAAAGAAAGGGTTTTCTATTCACGACACCTATGAAATGTCTCCTAGTGAACTAGGCAATATTTTAAATGTTGATGCAATCATTCTTGTAGAAATAGAATCAGACCAATTCTTTTCTGATTTTGAAGCTGAAGTTGTAGAAACTGGTGTTGCAGTAGTAAAAACAATTTTCAAACAAAGTCAAATATTAGATTTGGGTTGGATCGCAACTGGAGAGATTCAGACCCACGCCACAATTATTGACACTAAAGACGAGGTGATTCTTTGGTCCGTAGGGAAAGAGATTGAAACAAGGGTAAGTAGAACACCCAAGGAAACCATTGACAAAATCAAAAGAAAAATTGTGCACTTGTTTCCTTATAGAAATCATGATTTCAAAAAGAAATAGATAGAAAATCAATATCCCAATATCCTAAGCACATCATCAGTACTTTGCTCGTCGGAATATAAAAAATCAATCAAATTTCCTGATGCGTCTTTGTCAATGATGATATGTTTTGGAGATGGAACAAGACAATGTTTGATTCCGCCATAACCACTTACGGCATCTTGATAGGCTGCAGTATGAAAAAAACCAATATACAAAGGGTCTTTTTCGTCGTCCATTTTTGGAAGATGAATTTCTTGGTTTAAATCTTCTGAATTGTAGTAATCTGAATGATCACAACTAATGCCACCAATATGTACTTTTTGATAGCCATTTTCCCATTTATTTATTGGAAGTAGAATAAATTTCTCATGCATTGCCCAAGCATCAGGGATTGTATTCAATAGACTATTGTCAATGATATACCACAATTCTGTATCATTCTGCTGCTTTTCTTCGATGACTTGAAAGATTATTGCTCCTGATTCACCTACTGTATATTGTCCAAATTCAGAAAATAAATCGGGTTCTTTGATATTGTGAAATCTACAAGTGTTTATGATATTTTTAATTATTTTCTCTGCCATTGATTCAAAATCATATTGAAATCCTAAATGATTTTGTATTGGAAAACCACCCCCAATATTAAAACTATCAATGGAAGGGATTATTTTTTTTATTTCTGAATATAATTCTATCGCTTTTTGAAACTCTCCCCAATAATAAATAGAATCTTTGATTCCAGAATCCACAAAAAAATGTAACATTTTTAAATCTATTCGCTCATTACCTTGGATTTCTTTTTCAACAAAATCTATAATATCTTCATACCGAATTCCTAATCGTGATGTATTATAAGCAGCATTCACTCTTTCATTGATTGCCATTCTAATCCCTATCTTTATTTGAAATTTAGTTGAAATTTTCAGAATTCTTGACAATTCAGAAATACTATCCAAAATAATAATAGAATTTTCAAATCCTAATGATTGCAATTCAAAAATTCTTGAAATATATCCGTCTGTCTTAAATCCATTATGTAAAATGGTTTTTTTCTTATCAAAAATTCCTTTTTTGAATAAATTAATTACCAAATCAATGTCGTTTGGTGATGATGTTTCTAAATGAACTTGATGTGACAATGCTTCTTTTACTACATGGAAAAAGTGATTACATTTGGTGCAATAGGCATAGTTGTATTTTCCTTGGTAATTGTTTTTTGAAATAGCATTATTGAAGATACGTCTTGCTTTCTGGACTTGTTCTCCAATTTTAGGTAAATAAGTGATTCGAAACGGGGTGCCATATTTTTGAATAAGAGCATGTAACGATACTCCATGAAAGGTCAAGAAATCATGTTGTAATTCAAATCCGTTCTGTGGAAATTGATAACTTTGTTTTATTAAATCTATGTAGGAATTTTTCATAATCGTTAAAAACTAAGCTTTTGTTTTATACTGTCCAATAAAAAACATGATTAAACCAACGGGCATCATTAAGGTAAAATAAAACATCAATCTACTATGTTCTGGAATTATATCTAGTCTTGCCCATGTTAGAAATCCATTTCCAAATAGTACTGTTTCTGTTAAAAGAATACCAGTCATAAAAAGATACAAACCATTTTTCGCAATTTTATTTATTTGATAACCCTTGTTGTGAATATGCCAGCCAATAAAAAATAAACTAAACATCCCTAAAAATATCAAGTGGAGATAACCAATTACAAAATAATTTTTCAGTTTATAGCCAATGTTTGCGATCAATGGCGTGGCAGACAACAATTGAATAATTAATTTCACAGCAAAAATAAAAAATGCCAATCTATACAGTTGAATAACTAGTTTTGAAAGCTTTGGTTTCCATTTAGTAAAAGCATTTTTAATAAATGGATAGAAACGGATAAAAGCAATAATTTGAATCAGTGCAGCAATGAAAGAAATAAGATAAACTATTATATGTGGTTTAATCCAAAGTGCTGACAAAGCATAAGCGGGAATAACGGCAAAATTGGTCCAATAATAAAAATTCAAACTGGCTTTCTCTGGCAATTCAATTCCATCATCTTCCATCTGTCGAAATAAAATAGCAATCATTGACATTACAAAAAAGCCATTGTATGTAAAATGTAAATAGAAAAATATTCCTAAAAAATAAGGTATGGAATGTATCATTTTTAAAGCCATAATAGGCCCCATTCCCCAAGGACCAATACTCGCTAAAACCAAATAAAACAAACTGGCTTTCGCAAATTTAATAGCAGGAGTAGATGGCTGCGACTGTAACTCCTTATTCAATTGATAAGCATAAAAATAAGATACAATTAAAAATAAAGTCGAAAACACAATTGAAACTACATGGTAGCCTTGAGTTAAGAACCCAATTCCAAATCCAAAAATACAAATTTGTGTCAACCAAAATAGGCGATTATAATCCTTCTTTTTCTTTGAAAACTTCATTAATAACCCAAGCATCAATGCATTAAACCCCCATCCCAAAAATGCAATATGGGAATGAGCATGTAAAATATATTTATAATTTAATCCTAAAGGAAACACGAACAACATGCGTATGACAAGTCCCAAGACTGCTACGATAAGTAACCATCCAAAAGCAATTAATAAGTATGTTTTATTTATTTTGTCCAAATTCATAGAATTGATGCACAAATCTATGTAAAATATCTCCTATTCCAATTATTTCCTTAAATTCGTTTTGGATTTATAAAAAAGAAAAATTATGAATGAAAAACAATTGATTGAATGTGTGCCGAATTTTAGTGAAGGTCGAGATATGTCAATTATTAAGCAAATAACAGATGAGATTGAATCTGTGGATGGCGTAAAGTTATTAGATGTTGATCCTGGAAAGGCTACCAACCGTACAGTTGTTACTTTTGTAGGCGAGCCAGAGCCAGTTATTCAAGCAGCTTTTTTAGCGATAAAAAAAGCAAGTGAAATTATTGACATGAGCAAACATAGTGGTGAGCATCCAAGAATGGGAGCTACGGATGTTTGTCCATTGATACCTATTTCCAATATCACAATGGATGAAGTGGTTGAATATGCTCATAAATTGGGGAAAATGGCTGGAACTGCATTGGAAATTCCTTTCTTTATGTATGAATCTGCTGCCACAAAACCTGAATGGAAAAATTTAGCTACGATACGAGCAGGAGAATATGAAGCGCTTCCCCAAAAACTTGATAATTCTGATTGGAAACCAGATTATGGCCCAGCCAAATTTAATGCACAAGCAGGAGCAACTGCAATTGGGGCAAGAGATTTTTTAATAGCGTACAACGTAAACCTAAATACTAAATCTGTCCGTAGAGCCAACTCTATTGCTTTTGATATTCGAGAAAAAGGCAGAATTAAGAGAGAAGGGAATGCTGTCAATGGAAAAATCCTAAATGATAAAAATGGAAATCCATTGAGACAAGCTGGTTCTTGTAAAGGTGTAAAGGCAATAGGCTGGTATATTGATGAATATGAGCAAGCTCAAATATCAATGAATATTACGGATATCAAAAAAACTTCATTGCAAAAAGCTTTTGAAGAAGTTAGGAAAAGTGCTAATAAAAATGGATTGAGAGTTACGGGGTCAGAACTCGTAGGACTGGTACCTTTGCAAGTAATGTTGGATGTAGGGAAGTATTTTTTGAAAAAACAAAGAAAATCTTTAGGAGTATCTGAAAGAGAAATCATCCATATTGCTATCAAGTCCTTGGGACTAGACGAACTTGGTCCTTTTGATCCCGATAAGAAGATTATTGAATATCAATTGAGAAACGAAATCAAAACGCCTTTGATTGATATGACTTTACCCGATTTTGCAAATGAAACTGCTTCTGAAAGTATGGCTCCAGGGGGTGGGTCTATATCTGCTTATGTAGGAGCATTGGGGGTTGCATTAGGCACGATGGTTGCTAACATATCAGGGAATAGACGTGTGTGGGATGATCGATGGGAAGAGTTTTCTGAATGGGCAGAGCAAGGACAAGTGATTAAAGATCAGCTTCTAGCCTTAGTCGATGAAGATACAAAGGCATTTAATGGAATCATAGAAGCTGTGAGAATGCCAAAAGGTACTGATGAAGAAAAGAAAATGCGACAGCAAGCCATGCAAAATGCTACAAAATATGCTATCGAAGTTCCTTTTAAAGTAATGGAAGTATCTGCTGCTTCATTTGACTTGATTCGTTATATGACCAAAAAAGGAAATAGAAACTCAATAACAGATGGTGGCGTAGGAGCGTTATGTGTACGAGCTGCTATCCATGGTGCTTTTATGAATGTCAAAGTCAATTCTATGGATTTAGATGACAAAAAATTTGTAAAAGATATTTTAAAGAAAGGAGAAAAAATTGTTTTGAATGCTGATAAATTTGAAATAGAAATCAGAAAAGCGGTAACCGAAGCAATTGGATAAATAAAATATAAATTCAATTTTTAATCAATGAAATTAATACCATTATTTTTCGGAATGCTATTTAGTCTTTATCTTAGCGGTCAAGAAGTTAATTTTTCTTACCTATCAGACAAACATTTTTACGATCCTACAGATCTGGTTGGTTATGTATTCAGACCTTCTGTATTAGAAACTACAGATGGAGATTCCCAGGAGTTAGAACCTGATGAATATTCTTTTGGGGTTTCTGGAAGCTATTTATACGTCAAAGGAGGAGATTTAACAGCAGCCTACAATATTGGGACTATTAATCCAACAAAATATGGATTCAAATTGTCATTGATGAATGCTAGGGATGTTCTGAAAGCTGGTCATTTAAAAGTAATTCTTACGGGACCGGGTTTTGTAGATGCCTTGGTTTTTAAGGCTTCAAAAGACGATGAAGAATTGATTTTCATGCTACCTGAAAAGTCAGATGATGTATATCAATCCGATAAAGCATACTACACAGACAAATGGGAATCATTCGTTGAGCATCCAGATTCTATATGGGGCACAAATATACACCCTTACTTTGAAGTAGGTATTGAAAATGGAAATAAACACAATCGGATTGGTCAGTCTGATAGTTTGACTATCTCTTTTATTGAAGAGATCAAGATTATTGAAAAGAAAAAGAAAATTCGAAAAAAGAAGAAAAAGAAAAAAGAATTCAATATTGAAACTGGCGATCTTGATGATGAAGCTACAGATGACCAAGAAACAACTGATGAAAAAGAAACTGATCAAGAAAATACTGAAGAGCCCCAATATAAAATTAAAACTAAAATTATAAAATCATACTATATCATCTTGAAGAGAAATATTCAAAATGAGATGGGGCAGAATGAAATCATTGAAAAGAAACTGAAAGTTAAAAAATGGAAAGAAAGAGAAGATAAAACGGTAAAAAAAGGGGGCGATCGTTTTCAAATTGCTTTCTCTACTCAAAAAGGGGAAGTTTTTCTATATTTAACTGACAAAAGAAAAATTAGTGCTTTTGAAATGAATGGCACTATGTATTTAATGGATGGATATTAATACGAATTTAATTATGACAAAAAAAATAGAGAGTAAGTTAAATTTCATGTTTTGGTTTCATGTTCTTTTGGTGATTATCGCTT
>CAMZLN010000187.1 GCA_947311465.1 uncultured Saprospiraceae bacterium | reverse complement strand
TTCTCCAACATTATTATCATCTAAATTTAAAACGATAAAGCCCCGATTTGGGATTTCTTTCCGATCAATATTCGAACTTATCCGATATCTTAGTGTCATATAATCCCCTTGCATCAAAGATCTTGGATCAACAGGCATCAATTCCAATAAAATTAATTGTCCTGATTCCAAAGTCCATTCCTTATGAAAAACATCTTTATTGAAAAAGAAAAGGAGTAAAACTAAATTTGAAAGTATTAAAAACTTGGCGTATTTTGGTCTCATGATTTCATTAATTTAGTACGTGATTCTAATCTTAAAAACACTCCATAAGCTATTAAAAATAAAAGCCCAGTGCCCATCATCATATAAGACTTGGTCAATAAATCATAATCCAAATCGTAGTAAAATCTAGAAATAAAATAAATAAGCCCCATTAATCCTAAAGAAAAATCAATTTTATAGCCCGCTGAAAATCCTAAAATTAACAAAAAAACACTTCCAATAATTCCTGGATTATTAATCAAAGGAAGCAATAATAAAAGCATAACAATAGAATACAATTGCCCATTTTGAATATCAAATTTCTTAAATGTTTTAAACAAAATATAACCCAAACACCCTAAAATCAATATAGATCCGACATAAGGAATGTAGTAAGATTCTACATCAAAGAACATCCAATTGATAGCTCCCAACCCAATCAATACAACAAAACTCAAGGATAATCCTAAACGAATCGGGGCAAATGAAATATTATTTAATCTTGACGCTGAAATAAACTCTGTTTCTTTCAACGTATAATAAGTAAGTGCGACTGCTACAAATCCGCTAAGAACGGGGACCATCCCCCATAGATGAAAATCATGAAGCCAAACGGTTGTACCAACGAATATAATTATCACAGAAGACATTTTCTGAATAAAATTATCTGCAAAAATGATCAACCCGATTGAAATACAAATAAAAACCAAATGAATCACACTAAGATTCAAATCCATTTGCAGAAAACTCACAAATATACTTCCGTGAGCAACCATACTCAACATAACGCCTATGCTCTCCCAAAACAATCCTTTATTGGATTTGAATAAGAAAAGTGCAGCAGCTAAAGAAATAACCCCCGATATGAGCTGCCCTAATTCATCGTTAAACAATCCTGCAATACCCAGAAACAGAAAGAAGAATCCCGCTGAAATAAAAGCTCCTAATATCGTCAATATCTTAATCGTAATATTTGAAAATAAAACATCACCATTAATGACCTCATCTCGAATCGCATCCACATCAGCATTTTGAATAGAAGGTCGTTTCAATAGTGAATCAAGGAATACTATTATTTTACTTTTTTCCATACCACGTTCTATTTAATTTTAGCAAATATTGAACAAGAAACCCAACCATTCCTATCACAAAAAGGCTGATTAATAGAAAAACTTCAAAACTTTCAAATTTCACCCCTCTAAGAATTAAAGAAATAATCAAAATTATACTACTAAATCCAAGAACTCCAAGATAAAACACATCTTTTTGCTGATGCCCATGGAAATACAATAATGGAAAACCAATCAGTACTCCAATAAATCCCAGCACCATTCTATCATCAAAAATTTCATATATCGTCCCATTAACCAATAATCCAAAAACAAAAAGTGTGAGTAAATAATTGAACCATTTACCTTTGTCTGAAACAAAATCCGTTTTTTGCAATAAAATTCGACTTAGCAAAACAATACCATTTAACGCAAAGAGTAAAATGATAATTTGATCTAAGTGTAAAGTCGTTTGGACTTGATTGAAAAATAATATCAAAGTTGTATTACAAAGTACTAAAAACAATGTCCACAATACCAAAGAGTTTCTTGCAATGACCCATAGTAGTGAAAACATGGTCCAGCCTAAGAAAAAATCATAGGCATTTGCCCCAGTTTGATATATTTGCCCAAAAACAGCAAATAATACACCGATTAAAAGTACGGCTCCTGTCAACAAAATCTCTTGAACACCCTTGCCCCATCGACCAAAAGCCGCTAATAAACTAAATACGATTATCAAGCCTTGAATAAGACCCAATTTTGTCATTTTAGGAATATCATCCCAATTAAAAGCAAAAAAGAAAATAACACCTACCACAAAAAATATAACTCCAATTGCTAAAAGCAAATAACGAACTAAAGATTTCCATTGAGATAATGCTGGTAAAATATGTTCATCATCAAAAACCTTCAAAATGTCTTTTGACAACCAATCACTATTTTTAGCAACAATATGAATTATTCTACGCTTCATTTAATTCGCTTTGGTATTACAATCTTCATAATTTTGATTAATTTTAAAATTTTCGATATTCAATGCCCCTTGAACTCCCCCATTTCCATCATCTATCGAATAATAATAACCTTCCAACTTTGCGTAGACATCAGCACCATCATGTCTTTCTTTCCACATCACCCAAAGCCTTCTCAGTCCTTTATACTGAATCCCACCACCTAAAGTCCAGAATTCATTTTCATTGCAAGGATAAAATGTGCCATCACCATTCTCATCAAACTGCACTTTCCCTAAAACAAATCCTATATTACCATCCTTCTTTTTTTCAGGTCCTGAATTACAGCTTACCAAAAAACTACCGATTAATAAGATAACCATTATTGAAATAAATATTCTCATTATAATTAAATTTTATTTATCTTGTACAAAATATTAAAGCACTGTGAAAAAGATAAATGTACATTTTCAACTAATTCTTTTACCTTAACGCAAAAATAAAGATGAAGTTAGATAAAAAATTTTGGAATGATAGATATTTGGCAGAAACAATTGGCTGGGACGTAGGCTACCCTACTCCCCCATTAACTAAATATATCGATTCTCTGAAAAATAAAAATATTAAAATTCTTGTTCCTGGAGCTGGGCATGGGCATGAGGTAATTTACTTACATCAAAATGGCTTCAAAAATGTTTGGGTTTGTGATTGGTCAGAAGAAGCTTTGGAACATTTACATCAACAAATTCCTGATTTCCCCAAGGATCGTTTAATTTGTGATGATTTCTTTACTTTGGATTTACAATTTGATTTGATTTTAGAACAAACATTTTTTTGCGCTTTAAATCCTAACCTAAGAGAAGATTATGTTGAGAAAGTATTTAATTTACTAAATACAGATGGCAAACTGGCAGGAATTTTGTTCTCTATACAATTTAATAACCCAAACCCACCCTATGGTGGTACTTTTGATGAATACAATGAACTATTTAAAGATAAGTTTATCATCGAAAAAATGGAAACAGCATACAATTCAATTCCACAGAGAGCAGGAAATGAATATTTTATTACTTTGAGAAAAACAAGATTATAGGTTATTTAACTAATTCTTTTACCCCCTAATATAGAGTTTGAAAAACGTCACTTATTTCGATAAACTTCTATTTCAAACTACAAATTATGGATAAAATAAAACTTAAATTCTGAACATTTATAACTTGACCTTTAAAGTTGTCATTTTCTAAATCAACCGATTATGAAGAAAATACTACTTATCATGATACTATTGTATAACTTTAATCCAAGTTATGCTCAAGAAGTAAATTACAAAATCAATAATGCAAGAAAGTCTATAAAGATTGTTGAAAAATTCATCAACAAAGGATCATTAGATAAGGCTTTGAAGCAGTTAGATCACACCATAAAAATCAAACCCGATTTTGCTATTGCTTATCGCTTGAAAGGAGCTGTTCTTTATTTTCAAAATAGATATGAAGAAGCGATTGAGTTTTACGAAAAATCTTTCGAATTAAACCCCAATCTTTCAAGAGCCGCACTTTTTGAATGTGCAGAATGCTATTTGTTTTTAGAAAATATTGCTAAAGCCGAAGAAAATTTTAAAAAGTATGATGCAATGAAAGGAAAGCATTATACAAATACCAAGAAGGAAAGTGGAACAGAAGTAGGGTATGACAAATTGTTGAAAACAAGAATAGAAAATTGTCAATTCTTCTCTAAAACGGATAAAAATAGATTTGGAAATGTTCAATTACATCATTATGGTAAAGAATTAAATTCAAAACATGATGACTATTTACCATGTACATCAAATGATGGAAATTACTTGATTTTTACAAGAAACATCAAAAAAGTAAATGAAGATATTTTTATTGCTGATAAGAAGGGGAATTCCAAATGGAGCAATGCAAAACCATTCTCTCATAAAATAAATACCAATAGAAACGAAGGAATGGCTAAATTTCAAACTGTAGGAAATACGTTCTATTTTGCTGGTCACAATAACTCTGAAAACATAGAAGATTGTAATATCATGCAAGCCAACTTTATAGACGGAAAAGTATCCGACTACTATGAACCCGCAGGAGATATCAACACTCAATACTGGGATTCACAACCCGCGGTAACCTGTGATGGAACGAAAATCTTCTTTGCAAGTAACCGACCAGATGGTCTGGGTGGATCTGATATTTGGATGAGTGAACTGGATGAAACTACAGGTGAATGGAAAGTGGCTCAAAACCTCGGTCCTATGATCAATACACCAAAAGATGAAGAATCACCCTATATTGCCAATGATGGTCTTAGTATATATTTTTCATCCAATGGACACCCTGGATTTGGAAATGGAGATTTGTTTGTAAGTAGATTTCAAAATAACAAATGGACTAAGCCAGAAAACCTTGGCTATCCAATAAATTCTGCAGGAAAAGAATTGGGTATTTTCATTCAAAATGATGACAACACAACGTGGATCGCATCATCAAGAAATGGATCAATTGGTGGATTAGATATTTATTCCTTTACAATGCCTGATGAGTTTTGTCCAAGCACAACCATTCCTGTAGCGGTACATGTTTTAGATAAAATTGAAAATACTGGAGTCGCTGCAAAAGTTATCATCAGTAATCAAGGAAACCGCTTTGTAAGATATACAGATACCAATGGAGATTTGGAAATGTGTCTTCCTGGAAATCAAGGTTATTCGTTTCAAGTAAGTCACGAAGATTATGACCCATTGGTAGAAGCAGCTTACGTAGATGCTGATAAAAATGTAAGTTTACAAACTATCAACCTAAATCTTACTCCGTTTGATATTTTACCAGAACCTATCACTTTCAATGAAATTAGAAAGAAAAAAATAGAAATATATTTTGAATTCAATTCTTCTGAAATTCCAAATGAATACTTCGCAGAATTAATGGATATTTCAGAATTAATCAATCAATTTGATGGATGGACAGTAGAGGCCTACGGTTATGCGGATAATGTGGGAGATGCTGAATATAATAAAAAACTATCCAAACAACGGGCGCAAAATGTAGTAGATTATATTGCAAAAAATTGTAATAAAATAATCTATAGCAATGTACAGACCGTAGGAAAAGGTACACTTGCATCCGCGGAGAATGAAGATAAAAGATTTAGCAGAAAAGTGGAAATTATTCTGAAACGATAATAAATCATCTTATTGCTTAGTTCTACTTTATGACTTTAAAGAAATAAATATATA
>CAMZLN010000186.1 GCA_947311465.1 uncultured Saprospiraceae bacterium | reverse complement strand
TTGTGGAATATCTGTGAAGACCGCATCAAGCATCATTTTTTTAATCGAACTCTGAAAAATAGGCTAAGTTAATAAAAAATAAATTAAATAATAAGGTGTTACTATTGGCTTCCTTAAAATTATAGCTTAATTCCTAACGGAGTATTGATTTCTACACAATCCCCAAAAAAAATCGTGCAGGTCAAACAATAAGGAATCAAGATGTTGGGGAACACTTATTTCCTTTTGAATGATGCACTGCACGAGACCCTTCAAAATCTATAGTTTAATAATACTACTAAACCATTTACTTAGTCTTAGTCGCAACTTCAATTTGAGGCAAATCCGCCGTATTCACCTTTCCAAAAGTCACTTCTTCTATTTCCTCTTTCAACCTTAATTTTAAACTATAATTGCTCACTGGTAAATCTTCCACATTTAAAGAAATTAAATTATTTCCTTGCACCAATTCTTGTTCACCTTTCATAAATACTTTCCCTTCAAAATTGGAAACATGATAAGCCATTTTTCCAGAAGTAGAAGAATTTAAACTAACCGTAAATATCTTGTCCGTTCTTTCTCCACTAATACGAGTAATAACGAAGTCGTTTGGATTATCACGTTGCACTGCGATGCTATTAGAATACTCAAATTCACCAATATTATCAACAGCTTTTAGTCGATAGTAAACTATATTTTCACCAATAGATGGATCGAGAAAGCTATATTTTTCTTCAGCATTAGAATTTCCTTTACCTACAATCTGTCCAATTTCTTCAAAAGATATCCCATCAAGAGATTTTTCAATACTAAAAGCTGAATTGTTCTGCTCTAGAGAAGTTGTCCATCGAAGAATATTACCAATTTGTAACTGTTTTACATACAGTTCTTTATTATAAGATACAGATGCACTTAATTGGAAGCCCATTAAAAATAATAGACAAAAAATACTTAACGTAAGATTGTTTTTTGTAATTTTAGGAGTTTTCATGATAATTTTATTTGTCAAAATGATTAGTTAACGATTTGAATTTATTTTTTCTATAAAAACATAAAACACAATGCGATTTAAAAACATATATGTATTATTCTTAATTATACCGCTATTGATATTAAATAGTTGCACACATACATCAAAGTTATTAAAATATGAAAGTACTAAATCTACCATCGCCGATCATGCCATGGTCGTAAGTGCACACCCCTTGGCGACTAATGTGGGACTAGAAATATTAAAGAAAGGCGGAAATGCGGTTGATGCAACGGTAGCAGTTCAATTTGCACTGGCAGTTGTGTACCCGAGAGCGGGCAATATAGGTGGTGGTGGATTCATGGTCATACGCAATAATGATGGAACAATAAACTCTTTAGATTATAGAGAAATGGCTCCTTCCGCAGCTTCAAAAGATATGTATTTGGACGAAGAAAAAAATATTATTCCTAAGCTTTCTAGCTATGGTCATCTATCAATTGGTGTTCCTGGAACTGTGGCTGGACTAATTGAAGTTCAAAAAAAATATGGGAAAATTAAAGATTTTAAGCAAATAATCCAACCTGCTATTGATTTAGCTAAAAAAGGATTTAGACTTACTATTACAGAAATTGAAAGATTAAATAAATTTAGACCTGACTTTATTAAGTATAATGATAGTCCGAAACCATTTGTCAAAGAAAAAATGTGGGCAATGGGTGATGTCCTGGTTCAGAAAGAATTGGCGAAAACTTTAACATTAATTAGGGATCATGGAATTAAAGGTTTCTATGAAGGACCTACCGCTGACAAAATTGTTGCGGAAATGAAATCGGGAAAAGGAATTATTACACACAAAGATTTGAAAAATTATAAACCCATTTGGAGAAAACCAATCATTGGTAAATATAAAGACTATAAAATCATTTCAATGGGACCTCCTTCAAGTGGTGGTACAGCACTGGTTCAACTTTTAAAAATTGCGGATAATTTTCCATTAAAAGACTACGGTTTTCATTCTACAAAGGCAATTCATGCAGTTGCGGAGTCAGAAAGGCGTGTATATGCAGATCGTGCCAAGCATCTTGGAGATATGGATTTCTATAATGTTCCCTTAGATACCTTATTGATGGACAGCTATTTGCTGGAAAGAATGAAAGATTTTGATCCTAATCATGCTTCTAAAAGTTCATCTATTCTAGCAGGAGAATTGGAAGATCAACCCATGGAAAGTTTTGAAACCACACACACATCCGTTATTGATGGAAATGGAAATGCGGTTTCGGTGACGACTACATTGAATTCAAATTTCGGTTCAAAAGTGATTGTCAAAGACGGTGGCTTCTTTTTGAACAATGAAATGGACGATTTCAGTGCAAAACCAGGCGTACCTAATATATATGGTCTAATAGGAGCTGAAGCCAATGCAATTTATCCTGGAAAAAGGATGCTTAGTAGTATGACGCCGACTATTATTGAAAAAGATCACAAACTATTTATGGTCTTAGGTGCTCCAGGTGGATCGACAATTATTACCGCAGTATATCAAGTTTTTCTGAATGTTGCAACCTTTGGTATGTCCTTGGAAGATGCTGTAAATGCAAAAAGATTTCATCACCAATGGCTACCTGATGTGATTATGGTTGAAAAAGGTTTTGATCCTATGGTCATTCAAAAGCTTAAAGAATTGGGGCATAAAATAAAGATTGTCAATCGAATGGCAGTTGTGAAGGCTATTCATGTATTGCCCAATGGACAGTTGAATGGTGTGGGTGACCCTAGGAATCCGGATGATGATGCAAAGGGGTATTAGTGATCAGTTATAAGTAATAAAGTGATCAGTTAGGAAGTAGCTAG
Source organism: uncultured Saprospiraceae bacterium (assembly GCA_947311465.1). GTDB lineage: Bacteria > Bacteroidota > Bacteroidia > Chitinophagales > Saprospiraceae > CAMZLN01. The sequence goes on along the minus strand of CAMZLN010000186.1, from coordinate 2,902 downwards.
ATGGAAACTCAACAAAATTAAAAATTATGAGTTTCCGTCCAGTCACTTAATAAAATCCAAAAAATCAACATTAGGAAAAACTTCAAAGCAGAATTATAGGTTGCGGATTATAAGTTATCCAAAGCTATCAAACAAGTTTGCAAAGCATTCCTAATTCCTAATTCTAAATTCCTAATTTACAAAGCCGCTATTGCTGCTGCATAATTAGGTTCATCAACAATCTCAGAAACTTGTTCAGTATAAACCACATTGTCATTCTCATCCAACACAATCACAGCTCTTGAATGTAAATGAGCCAATGGTCCATTTTCAATCATTAAATTATTATTTTTCCCAAAAGAACCATCCACAAAATCTGATAACGTTACTACATTATCCAAACCTTCTGCTCCACAAAATCGTCCTTGTGCAAACGGTAAATCTCTAGAAATACATAAAACAACGGTATTGTCCAACTCTGAAGCTTTCTTGTTGAAAGTGCGAACAGAAGTGGCACATGTTCCTGTATCCAAACTTGGAAAAATATTTAATACTTTCTTTTTTCCTACAAAATCAGCTAATGATTTCGATGATAAATCTTTTGCTACTAATTTAAAATCTGCAAACTTTGATCCTACAGCTGGTAAATCACCAATGGTAGTACATGCATTTCCTTTAAGAGTAATATTTGCCATTATTATGATATTTTAATTTCAAAAATACGAAGGTAATAAACTATTGATGAAAAATGAAATTGGTTTTCAATTTGTCAAAAAATAAAAATGAGTGCGTGACAAAATGTGGAAATAACGGATAGTGCCGCAGCTACGCTGCTAATTTTCTGTTCATTGCCCGTTGGGCAATGGAATATTTTATTAAAATCAAAAATCAAAATCTCCCACTATATCTATGTCACGCACTCAATAAAAACAGTTGCACAACGCCAATAGGAGTAAAAGAATTGGTTAAAAATGTACATTTATTATATAACCGTAAAAACAAAAAAAAATGTCAGAAAACCAATTCTGACATTTTTAAAACTATTTTTTAGACTTTTACTTTCCTAAATAAGATTTCAAAGCAATATTATTTTTTGATTTTCTCAATCTGCGAATTGCTCTTTCCTTAATTTGACGAACTCTTTCCCTTGTCAAACCATACAAATCACCAATTTCTTCTAAAGTCAATGACTTTTTACCATTCAATCCGTAATAAGTAGAAATAACTTCGACTTCACGAGGAGATAAAATAGCTAATCCAAGATTTACTTCATCAATAAGTGATTGATTCAATAATCTAATTTCTGGACTATCTTCTTGAGATGTAGAAACGACATCCAACATAGTAGAATCACCATCATCGCCTCCAATAGGTGCATCAAAAGAAATATGCCGACCACGATTTTTAATGATATTTGCAATTTCCTTTTCAGTCATTCCTAGAATTTCTGCTAATTCAGAATTAGAAGGTTGTCGTTCAAATTTTTGAACAAATGACATTAAGACTTCATTGACTTTATTATAGGAACCTACCTTATTTAAAGGCAAACGAACCATTCTTGAATGTTCGACGATAGATTGCAAAATAGATTGTCTAATCCACCAAACGGCATAAGAGATAAACTTAAATCCCTTAGTTTCATCAAAACGTTTTGCAGCTTTGATCAAGCCCATATTGCCTTCATTAATTAAATCACTAAGAGAAAGTCCTTGATTTTGATATTGTTTTGCAACAGAAACGACGAATCTTAGGTTAGATTTTGTTAAAGTATCAAGCGCTGCTTGATCACCTTCACGAATTCTTCTAGCCAGATTTGCTTCATCATCACCTGCCAACATTGGAATTTTTCCAATATCGTTCAGATATTTGTCTAGAGCGACACTCTCTCTAGTTGTAATTTTGTTTGTAATTTTTAATTGTCTCACGAGTTCAAAAGTTTTGGATCATCTATATCATAAGAACGATAATAGATAGGTTAAGGTTACAATTTGTCTTAAAACTTGACTTTTTCACAAAAATAATGTAAAAGGTCACTAAGGAACGGTGACAAAATAAAAATAGATTCTTCGCTGTTTCTTTTGGTCTCATTTTTCACTTTAAATAATTTCTAATTGTCCACGACCAATACCTGCAACAATATTACTCATTCGGTAATTGTAACCAATTTCTGAATGCTGATAATGTGGCGCTGCATCTCGTGCTTGTGTAGCTAAAAAAGTGGTTTTTTGGGTGTGTTTTTCGTTATTTGATACCAATGCTCCACCTCCAGAAGTGGTGATAATTTTGTTTCCGTTGAAGGAATAGATACCAATTTCTGTCATTGTTCCCATGGCTTTTCCTTTGTAAGTAGAACCAATAGCTTCGGCAGCATCTTCTAATACAGGAATATCATATTGCTTTGATATCTCTATAATTTCATCCATTTTACTTGGCATTCCGTAGAGATGTACTACAATGATTGCTTTTGGTTTTCTTCCTTTTTCAATTCTATCTTTAATGGCTTTTTCTAAAGAAATAGGACACATATTAAAGGTGTCTTTTTCAGAATCTACAAAAATAGGAATTGCATTTTGATAACGAATAGGATTAGCAGAAGCAGAGAATGTAAAAGAAGAACAAATAACCTCATCGTGTTCTTCTACACCTAAGATAATTAAACCTAAATGAATTGCCGATGTTCCAGAAACCAAAACACTACAATTTTTCGCGCCTGTATAATTGCAAATTTCTTGCTCAAATCCATTTACATTAGGACCTAATGGTGCAACCCAATTGGTGTCAAATGCTTCTTTAACGTATTTTTGTTCTTCACCTGTTAAGTGTGGAGAGGAAAGCCAGATTTTAGTGTTCATTTTTAGGATTTATTTAATGTAAACTGTTCGTTAGTGAATTAATCTAAATACTCTTTGATTTTATGTACAAG
>CAMZLN010000185.1 GCA_947311465.1 uncultured Saprospiraceae bacterium | reverse complement strand
TGCTCCTTAGATGAAAGATGAGTTGAATTTCCAAAGGGACATTATTTTTAAAATGAATCTTATTTTCAAACGTCAACTCATCAAGGCTCGACTTTGGAGAGATGCCTTATCCTATAATCAAATCATCAAAAATCAATGAGAAATCACGACCTTAAAAATTTGCATTCCCACCCGACAAAAATAAACCCCATTAGGAATATCAATCCGATAATCCAAAAAATTACTGGCATCAGAAATAACAAGCCTTCTAACTTCTTCCCCAAGTAGATTATAGAAAACGATATTTGTATTTCCGTGCCAGTTTTTATTTTCTATTTCAAAATGCAAAACATCAGATGCAGGATTGGGATAGATTTTGATCTGTGGTTTATGTAAAATGTTATTTGTAGCGACCGTTTTTCCATTGCAAAGGCAATTTTCGTCGATTTTATCATTGGGGGTGGATGGATCTCCATCGTCGCAGGGTGCACCTATTTGGGTTACGTCGCTGCATAGTTTGGAAAGGTCTCCTTGGTGGGGGAGTAGGGGGTTGTCATTGAATTGAAATTTTTTATTTTCATCGCATTGTCTTTGAATGAGAATATTTGGAATACAACCATAAAGATTATTTTCAGACAAATGAAGCCAATATAGATGAGATAAATTTCCTAATTCATCTGGAATCATACTAGTTAAATTATTGTGAGTTAATCTTAATTCTGATATCATTTCCATTGTACCCAATTCTGTAGGAATAGTTCCTGAGAGTTGATTAAAACTAAAATCTAATTTGGTCAATTTTTTAAGATTTCCTAATTCTGTAGGAATATTTCCAGCTAGTTGATTATGTTCTAAAGATAAATCATCAAGGTTTTTCAAATTACCAAGACTTGCAGGAATATTTCCCGTAAGGTCATTTTTAAATAACAAAAGTGATTTCAAATTGGATAATTGACCGAAAGACTCTGGGATTACACCACTAATATTATTTTGAGAAATATTCAAGATTTGTAGTTGCTCCATATCGCCTAATTCTGTAGGTAATGAACCTGTGATATTATTTTTAAAGAGCCTTAGCACTTCTAAATGTTTTAAATTTCCTAATTCTTTCGGAATGCTTCCAGAGATTTCATTTTTGTATAAATTTAGCTGTTTTAATTCAATAAATTCATCCAATTCTTTTGGTAGTTCACCTTTTAAATTGTTGTCGGGTAAGTTAATCTCAACAACACATCCCTCTGTATTGGTTGTGACACCAAACCATTCACCGATATATTGATTGCTCTCCCAAAGTGAATTGTTGTACCAATCGGATCCCCCTAAGGCGTTGTAAACTTTCACTAAAGTCTCCCGATCTTTTTTCTGACAGGATGATTCTTTACAAGCACAATCTTCATCAATTGTTTCGCCGCTTGTATTTGAATTTCCATCAACGCATGGAGCACCTATTTGTGGAACACCAGGGCATATTTGGGCTAGATTTCCAGTAAAAGGCATCAAAAAATTTTGAGAGAAGTTATAACCGCCCAATGTGTCATTGGGACTAAATTCAAGATGACAAAACTTATTAACTACAGTATCAGGAAAACATCCCGAAAGCAAATTTTGGTCAAAATAAATAGATTCTACGTTGAGAAAACCGATTTCCAAAGGAATACTTCCAGATAACATGTTTTTACTCAAATTTATATGCTTTAACTCATTCAAATGACCAATATTTGCTGGAATACTCCCACTAAATTGATTATTACTCAAATCTAGATTGACCAAGTGATAGCTTTCATCTCCAAGACTTGGAGGTATTTCTCCCGAGAGTTTATTGTCATTTAATTTCATATCTACAATTCTAGGAAGAAAGGAAATTTGATTTGAAACTTCTCCTGAAATATGATTGTTGGAAAGGTCTAAATATTTTAATTTCTTAAGTTTTCCAATATCAGGATTTATTGTTCCTGATAAATTATTGGCGGGAAGGCGAATAGCTGTAGGGCATCCATCTAGGCTGCTTGCTTCTACACCATACCATTCACTCAATGGTTTATCCGATTTCCAATTTTCATTGTTGATCCAATTATCTCCACCTGATAATCTATAGAATCCTTTGAGAATATCACGTTGAAATCCACAGTCGAGGGGTTCTTCTAATCCAGCACAACTGCAATCATCTTCTATTACATCATTTTTGGTTCTGTCATCTCCATCATCACATGGAGCTCCGATTTGTTCAGCATTGTTAAAGCAGATTTTATCTGTCCAACCCTTAAAGGGAAGTAAAGGATTAACGACCATAGATAATGATACAGCCTGATTACAAGATAAGTCTAGTAGCTCTTGAGGAAAACAACCACTGAAATTGTTATCAGAAATTGAAATGTACTTGATACTATCAAGATTTGCGAGATGAGCAGGAAGTAATCCGCTTAAATCATTGAAAGCAAGGTTCAATTCTTTCAAATTAGATAATTGTGATATTTCAACAGGAACTTCACCCGTTAATTTATTGCCGTGAAAATAAAGATATTCCAAATCGGACATATTCCCAATTTCTGGTGGTATTTTACCAGATAAATTATTGCTTCGAAGAGATATAAATTTTAACTTTGTTAAGTTTCCAATCTCTGGTGGTATTTCACCATACAATTTAGTCTTGTGAAAATTTAAATATTCTAAATGTTGCAGTTGCCCTATTTCTGGTGGTATTGTTGAATTGAGCTGTCTCCTTTCAAAATCAAGTGTTTTAAGCATTTTGAGGCGTCCTATTTCAGGTGGAATTTGTCCTTTTATTCCACTATAATTAAATATTAACTCTGTAACACATCCATTTTCATTTATGGTGACATAAGTCCAATCTTTCAAAGCTGTATTTTCATCCCAATTTACTTGTCCCCAGTTGGAACCATCCATCGCATTGAATAAAATCATCAATGTCTCGCGCTCCTTGATCGTATCACATTGACTATAAACCTGAGAAGAAAAAGCAAAAATTAAAAAAAGTAGTAAAATTCGTTTCATGTTGATTATTTTATTGTTTAATAAGTTTTTTCACAAATAGCAATGTTTCATCTTGATAAAACCTACAAAAATAGACTCCATTTGTCAAATTGCTGATATCTAAATCGATATTCTGTTCGAAAATGGGAATAGTTGTATTTTTTATCTTACGACCCATTACATCAAATATTTCAATATCTATGGGTTTTTGTAATACTTCGTTGAATTTTTGAAAAGTTACGAAGTATGATGTTGGATTTGGAAATATATCAATGTCAATTTGTTCTTTTGAGATGGCTTCTACAGCCGTCCAATCTGGGCATTCCGAGATATCGATGCAGCCATCGTTGGTCAGTTTCATGAGGTATCCATATAAGTTTCTATGCTCTCCCTCTCCAGTAAAATCTGATCCACAGGAAATAATGGAGCCATCTGAAAGTACTCCTAATCCATAGTGGTTAAAATAATATGCCTCACCTATTCGATTTGTGCGTGACCAAATAGTCTCTCCATCAATGTTGAATTTATGATGAATGGCCTCTACTTCAAAGCTATGCCCAACAGCTATAAAATTGTTATCAATCGTTTTTTCCAGAGAAAAAAAGCTTGAAAAACCTATTGCATACAATTCTTTTTCCCAAAGAATATTGAAATCTTTATCAACTCTTAAAATACAGGATTGTCCTCCTTTTTCACCTATCCCCTCGTAGTATTTGCCTGCAGCTCCACAAAAAATCCAACCACCATCTGGTAATTTTTGAAAGTCTGTTAAGGCTAAATACTCATATTCATTGTTTGAAACCCATTGATGAGACCATTTAATATTGCCAAGGCTGTCAAGAGCGAAGAAATAAAAAGATTCTTCCCCCCATTCTATGTCTAAATCACTATTGCCTTTAATAATGAATTTTGTACTACCACCACAAGCGATAAATGTATTGTCATCTATTTTTTTTATTTTATTTATTATTTGAGATACATTTGGTTCACTAAGCTTTTTTTTCCATTGCACATTACCTGATTTATCAATTTTTATGAGTACTGCTTGATAATAACTTTGAGTTGCAGTGAAGATAAAAAAACCATTTTTTGTTTCAACAAGAGATACTGAATATGATAATGGAAATTTGGAATACACTTCATCGAAAAAACTTAAATTTTCTAGATTAAAATCATGATCCACTTTCATGAAATAATTATAATAATTTGCAGATGTATCAGTACGGTAACCGACTCCATAAATAGCATAACCTCCATCATTTGTTTGTAATATTTGGTAATGGTCGACTAGAACTAGAAATAGATGGTTTTCTTTTGAAATTATATTGGACATGATGTGTTTTCCATTTTTGTCAAATTTTGCGAACCAAATTCCATGACTAGAAGAGGCACCACTAGCATATGTAACGATAGTATCATTATCAATAAGCAAGTCTGCTAATCTACAAGGAGGATAAGGATGACCCAATATTTTGATAAATCCAGGTTGAGCAAGAGATAAAAATGATGTAGCGATAAGAATACATGTTATAAGAGTTCTCATTATTTCAATTTTTAAAAAGCCCGATAGGTCGAAACCTATCGGGAAACTGTGTTTATTTGTTAATAATAATTTTCTGATTCAATTGTACTTGTCCATCTCCTTTAATTTGGCAGAAATAAATGCCACTTGGGAGATTAGTTTGTATTTTAATCTGATTTTGCTGTTCATCAATTATGTATTTTCCTACTTGAGAACCTGTAATGTCAAATAATAAGATTGTAGATTTTCCATTCCACGATTTGTTGGAAATGCGAATTTCAAAATCGGAATTTGTTGGATTTGGGAAAATTGCAATTTGTACAGGAGGAGTATTGATGCCATTGTCTGCTTTTTTCCGCTGAGCTGGTTGTTGATTATCATCTTGATTGTATATGTATTCTAATACGACAGGCGGATAAGGATTTCCTAGAAGACCAAAAATAGTTCTAGCCAAATAACAAGCTTGCCCGTTTTTAGAATCTGCCCATGTTCTTAAATTGTCCATAACATTTTGTGGCAATTGATCTACAGGATTGAGCATCAATTGTTCATAAATATATTTGACATTTTGAAAATCGGCAAGTTTTTCTGGAGTAAAGTTGTAAGTCGTTTCAATTTGATCCAACAGATTTTGTGCTTCCGTATATTCTTCGGTATGCATATAGTCTGCAACAAGCAATAAATCACCAGCAAGGTTGTTGAATTTTTGCATCCAGAATCTTGCTTCATCCATATCAAAAGCCTCCATAGCTTGAATATATCCATCAAAAGCGATAAAATCTAATTGCTCTTGCAAATATACAATAGAATTCTCAGCTTCTTCCATTGCGTTTAGATCATTGATTGCAAAGGCATCTGCATAGGCTTGTTGACTGTTATCCATCAATTGTTGCATTTGATCAAATTCAGCAATTGGATTTTTAGGGAAAATGACTCTTGCTCCTCCGCAAGTTAATCTGGATGCTGCATCAATTAAATCAAGTCCTCCATAATTGACTGGAGTTTCATCACTAGTGAATTTATAATATTGAATATTATTTGCACTCAAGTTTGAAAAATCATGTGCATCAGGCCAATTTCTAAATGAAAAAGTATTTCCAACGGACATATAATTGTTCTGACCTAATGGAATTCCATGTTTATTACGCAGAGCCTCAATTGGAGGAACATCTTGAGAAGCAGAATAAAAGTCAAATATTCTATTGTGATTGCTTGGATGGTTTGTGTTGCACAATAGCATAAGACCTTGGTTAAGGGGTGTGGTGTTATCCGTTCCTAATTGATAAGTTGCGTTCCAATGAACAGCAGAAAGCCCAACAGTTAAGTCTTTGAAATCATTACCTTTGATTTGGTTACTGAAATCACCGATATCGTTGATGTATATCCCTGTCATATCATAATCACTATTGAGTTTTGTATTGAAGAATACATTTCCAGAAAGACCTAGTCCAGCCATTAGGCTTTGCTCGTGTACACCGATTTGGGTTTTTTGGCCATTAATAATGGTGCCAAAATATGAGGACGGCATTTCTCCGAATTTAAAAGTATTATTTTGGATATTACTACCAAATATTCCATTGTTTGCAATACCAATAGCACATTTTTCGAAAGTAGCATTTTCTACAGTAAATGGCACTGATCCTTGATAGAAACTTGTTTTTATGCCTGTAGCTAAACCAATGAATTCAGAATTTGCACCAGAAACAGTAAACATTGATCGAATGGAATTTATGCCAAAGTTGGAAACACTCGGGGTTGATTTTAAATTTTTAAATTTACAATTTGTAAAATTAATTCCATAAAAAAATGAAAGGTTAGCATGGCTTTGCAAGTATTCATTGGTGTTGTTGTTCATTATGAAATCACAATTATCAAAGTATGAATCGTTGTTTCGATATTCGTATAAACTTAGATCAACTCCAGTTTTATTATTGAGAAATTTAGTATTATAACATTGAACAACTCCACCGTTTTTTGTAGAACTAAAATGTGGAAAATCTGAAATTAGTTGAACACCAATTCTTGCATTTTCAATTGTTCCACTTTGTGATTTTAAAAATCCTTGATTTGGATAAAATCCAGTTGCATCTTCATATTGTTGTCCCCCTGGATTTCCTTTCACACGTACCCCCTGCCAATAGGTGCAGCTTGTGAGTTTTCCATTTAAAGTGACTTTAGCTCCAGGTTCAATAACCAATTTGCCTGAATTTGCGAAATACGCATCAACAAAATGACTAATAATTAAGTGAACTCCTTCTTTTACTGTGACAACTCCAAGATAATCACTTGGAGGGGGAGTGGTTGTATTCCAAAAAACTTCTTGAACTGGATTTCCACTTGTGTTTTCGTAAGTAATATCATAAGGGTTTCCAGGATTGCAATATTTGAAGCGAATAAAAGTTGGTTTATCAGAAATTAGTGGAGTAATATATGAATCACCATTATCATCTACTAGGATATCTTCAAAAGGCGATATTTCATAAGGGTTTTGATAGCCACCAGAGATTTCAAGAGGCGATGTAGTATAATATTGTGTTGGATTATATTGAAAACTTTCATCATATTGATCAAATAAGTCTTTAACCCAACTTGAAAAAAAATCTAAAAGCCGAAAAAAAAATAATATTACATCTCCTTCATAATCAGCTACTTATAAATTTCGTGATTTTACCTTGTCGTTTG
>CAMZLN010000184.1 GCA_947311465.1 uncultured Saprospiraceae bacterium | reverse complement strand
TCGACTTTGGAGACCCGACTTATCATCTCATCACCTTATCAAATATTAGATTATCCTATACGGTAGCATGCAAACTACGCTCCGCTGTTTGGTCGAAATGAAATAAATTTCATTTGTCCTATAGTCTGATGAAATTCATTTCGTCAAGCAAGTCTCGATTTCAGAGAGACGGCTCGTAATTCCTAATTCCCAATTCCTAATTCCTAATTCCTAATTCGTCAACTCATCCAGTCTCGACTTTGGAGAGACGACTTATCATCTTATCAAATTATCAAGATTACAAGATTACAAGATTACCATCCTTTCAAAATGACTATAACACGTCGCTCGCCCCTCTCTACAAAACCCTAACAACGTCAAATTCATTCTATCTGCACAACTCACAGCCAAAGACGATGGAGCAGATACCGCAGCAAGGACAGGAATATTTGCTTTGGCCGCTTTAGAAACAATTTCAAAAGACGTTCTGCCACTTACAAGCAAAACCATCGCATTATTATATGTTTTTGACAAAATCAAATCCCCAATTACTTTATCCACTGCGTTGTGACGACCAATATCTTCTTTAATAGTCAGTAAATTTCCATGATTATCAAAAATAGCAGCGGCATGCGCTCCTCCTGACATTAAAAATGCCCTTTGTTTCTTTTCCATCGTTGTAAATAAATTATTTAGTTGATGCAACGATAACTGACAAGTTTTGGTAATTTTATCTCCATCTAGGTCCAAGGCATCTATATCTGTCTTTCCACAAATTCCACAAGATGATACAGACATCATACTTCTATCTGAAAATTCCAATTTAGAAATAGATTGTACTTCAAGAATAACATTGGCAATGGTTGCCTTATTCTCAACATCCTTTTTGTACTCTATTTGAATCTCAATTTCTTGATGAATTACACTTTCTGAATGTAGCAAGCCTCGAATCAATGCATCATCATCACCTGGAGTGCGCATGGTTACGGTAAAAGGTTGACCGTTGATGTTAATTTCCAATGCTTCTTCCACTAAAAGCACATCAGAAGTAATTTTGACGCCTTTAATATCATGGCGATGAGATTCGAAATTTACAACATCACTCATTTAATCTTTCTTTTTATAACTATCCATATATCTAATTCGCTTAGATTCATGAATATCTTTGATTGTAACTAAAATCCCCGTTTCTTCTACCGCTCCGAAATCATCATTCAACGCAGTGCCAAATGTTCTCATCGTAGAAGAAAGATTCATATAAGTATTGATTAATGGAGGGATATTACTGCCACGTTCTCTTACAAACTTACTTAGTAATCTATGGGCATCTTTATATTCTTTTCCTTCAAATAGCTCACGAAAATGGTCCCATTCATAATCAAAACCCATAGGATTTTTTGCAACTACAAGTTTTTCGTTATCTGGAAAAAAGTAATTCATAAAATACAACAATGCATCTCTACCTTCCTTATTGTAATCTGGATACATGGTTACTTTTCCAAATAAATATTCAATTTCTGGATTGTCAACAACGATTGCCCCTAAACCATCCCAAAGATTATCCAAAGCAAATATCCCTTGGCGTGCATGCTCTCCTGTTGATTGATATTCAGGTCGGACCCACGATCTCCCTAATTCTATGGTTTTTGGAAGAAAATCATTGACAAATTTATTTGAAAAATCAAAATAATGTAAGGTGGACAACTCAAATTTTTCACTTTTTGAATTATAGGCATCTAATCCTTTTATGAAACGATAGCCCCCTATGATTTCTTTTTTTTCAGGATTGAAAATTATCATTTGCTTGTAACAATGTTCTGATATATCATATTCATCAATATCCAAAGATTCCCCTGTACCACCACCTGCTCCACGAAAAGTCAATTCACGCAAACGACCAATTTCCCGCATGACATTTGGGGAATTATGATGATCAACTATATAGATTTCATTGCCAATTTTATTGGTTTTTCGCAAAAATCTATCTGCATTTAATTCCTTTTTAAGAATCTCAACATCAATTTCAGGTATTATATCTTGGTACTTCATACATTGCAAAAATAATAAGTGTTTAAGTTAAATTCTAATCTTTGGGCATCCCTTTTAAAAAATTAATCCTTCACAAAAGATTTTAGAGCATAAGCCTTTTCTTTTATCCATTTTGCCCATTGTAAATCAGATTTTGATTTATCAAAGGTTTCACTTGAAATGGGTTCTCCAAATACGACCGTTATAGTAGAATTTCTCTTTTTATACATTTCATCTGCAAGATACATCATTTCGATATTGGCTTTGATACCAATCTTAGTCCTAAAATTTGATAATCTATAAAAGAATTTCGATAAATTTCCTGAGACAAATACAGGAATAACCGTTTTATTGTGCCTTTTCGCTTGAGAAACAAACGTTTTCTTCCATACTAAATCTTCTACAACACCATTTTTCTTTCTACTTACCAATCCTGCGGGAAAGATAAATACTGCTTGGTCACTTGCAAATAACTCCATTACGGCCTTGAGAGATTCTTTGGCTGTTTTTCCGTACTTATTTACTCCTTGAAACATCATTTTCAGATTCTCAATATTGAGTAAAACGTCATTAACAATAAATTTCATGTCAGGTCGTATATCATGCATACCATGTACGATTGCCATGGCATCTAGTCCACCTAATGGATGATTTGACGCAAACAAACAGCCCCCTTCTTTAGGGATATTTTCTAAACCTACCATTTTTACAGTGATATTAAAATCTTCCACAACAGCAGTACAAAAGTCTTTCCCTTTTTTTTCTCGAAAACGATACATTGCATCATTTACTTCGACTTCGTGCGTTATTTTTTGAATATATCTCACAACAAATCCTGGCAACCATTTTAACAGTTTTGGATTTTTATCACGAATCAATCCTTCTATATCAATAAATTTCTTCATAGTATCTTCGTTTCTTTACAGTTGTTTCGAACCAAATTTATTGCGAAAATAAAATTTATCCATGAGATATCGAATGATTTTGATTTTTAATTTTCTAAATGTTAAAATTCACTCTTATTATATCAATACTATAATTTTTACTGTTCTATCTTTTGTAAATTTTGGTTTTGGATTTCTAAAATAATTTCATGAAAAAAATAATTGCAACCATACTATTCCTTTGTCTTTTTATCAACCTTTCTATATCTCAAGACAATCTCTTAAAATATGGGATTTCATTAGGAATTAATATGCAAAGCCCAATCATCAGTCAAACCAACTGGAAAAATCAAGGATTAGATGAATTAAAAAGCCTAAATATCATTCCTGGATTTGGGTTTCAATTAGGAGTTTCTGCTAGTTATCTACTTTCTGATAATTTCAAAATCCGTACAAACCCAAGTATTGACTTCACTAAAACTCAGCTTGAATTTATCGAAGTTTTAGATAAAATAACCAACCATACTATTGAAAACGTAGGAATTCAAATACCTATCCGTTTGGAATGGAAAGGCACTTCTTGGAAATACAAACCTACTATTTCTATGGGTGGATCATACTTTAGAAGTTTTATAATCACAGAACTCAAAACCCCATTTGCCTTAAAATTAGATGATATTGCAGCTCAAATTGCACTTGGTATCAATATCGACATGGGCGTTTTCAATATGATGCCACAACTTATTTATTCCAATGGGTTGAACAATTTAGAACAATTGGATTATAATATTTATACCCGTGCTATCCAAAGTTGGAATAATCAAATGTTGACGATGCAGGTCATTTTTGAAGGGAAGTAAATTCACGATTAATATTCCTTCTTTTTTTATAATTATATTTGTCCAAATCACATTTTTTACATATCTTTGCACCCGTATTTGAAATATCTCACAGATTTTCATGTATATTGGAAAAAATATCTAACTAAATAAAAAAATAAACATATGATAGTTATCGATGTAAAAGATGGCGAATCTATTGATAAGGCTCTAAAGCGTTACAAGAGAAAACACCAGAAAATTGGTATGATGAAAGAATTGAGAAGAAGAAAAGAATTTACCAAAGGTTCTGTACTTAGAAGAAAAGAGCTTTTAAAAGCTGCATATAGAAACGAAAAGTACGGACACTAGTCTTTCCTTTTAGTTTTATTGATTTTCAAATGATTTTTCATTTGGAAGGGCAATTCTAATTTTGATTGGGATTGCCCTTTTTTGGTTAACATAAACGCCCTTAACAAATCTTGTAATAAAACATGAAAAAAGCATACTTCAACTGGAGCGGTGGTAAAGATTCCGCATTAGCTCTCTATAAAGTTTTAGAGAAAGGGGAGTTTGAGATTGAGCGTCTATTTACTTCTATTAGCGAGCAATATGAAAGAATTTCAATGCATGGCGTTCGATTGGAATTGTTAAAACTTCAAGCTTTATCTCTCGGAATCCCATTAGATACACTAAAAATCCCTTCGCCTGCTTCTATGGAAGTGTATGACAATTTGATGCGTATTCAAAATCAATCGTATAAAGACCTAAATATGGATTATTCTATCTTTGGTGATATTTTCCTTGAAGATTTAAAAAAATATAGAGAAAATCAATTGGCTAAAGTGGATATTAAAACCGTTTTTCCTATCTGGGGACAAAATACAAAGGATACTGTCATGGAATTTATAAATCTAGGTTTCAAGGCCATTACGGTTTGTGTCGATGATACAAAATTAGACGAATCTTTCGTTGGAAGGAATATTGATTTGGATTTTATAAATGATTTACCTGAAAATGTGGATCCTTGTGGAGAAAATGGCGAATTTCATACTTTTGTTTATGATGGTCCTATTTTTCAATTTCCTGTTAATTTTGAGATCGGAAAAAAGGTGCTTAGAAAGGCGGGGGATGAGAATAAGGCTTGGAGTACGGCTTTTTGGTATTGTGATTTGGTTTACAATATTTAAAAAAATGAGATGCTGAGACGATTTTGTCAACGCAAAATCTAGTTGAGTTGTTTAAACAGGATAAAAAAATACACAAAATTAATTCATCTAATTGATAATTCCACTTGATTAAACAACCCAACATCTCCCAACATATACTCTAATATCGGTCTACACTTATAATCCCGGTTTTGAGATTCTGCTTCAATGATTTCCTGGAATTCTATAGCAGCTATTTTAGCTATTTCAGGAATGTCGAAACCAAAGGGATTATTGAGTTTTTCAGGAATATTGATTCTGGATAGGTCTGTTTTAAAATTAAAGATGAGTTGTTTGTCCATTTATGTTTATTGATTCTTTGACAGAATTCCGTTTTTTGGGATAATTATTTATTTTGAATTAAATATCAAATTGATCAATAAAATGGTTTGCATATTTGATGAAAAATTCTAAACTGTCGGGGTTTTTCATCGCATCTTTATTCGCCGCCTTGTTTGTTGGTATCCCCATCAATATTTTCTTTACTGGTGCTTCCAATTTCTTTCCACTGATTGTATATGGAATCTGCTTGACTTGGATAATCTCATCGGGTACATGACGTGGCGTGTATTGCGTTTTTAAACTGGTTTTTATCTCTTTGATAATATTGTCATTTAAACTCATCCCTTCTTGCAACAACACAAATAATGGCATAAAATGACGACCACCTTTCATCTCTAAATTGACAATCAGGGAATCAACTACTTCGGGTAACTTGTTGACTGCTCGATATATTTCTGCCGTACCAATTCGGATTCCTTGTCGATTGAGAGTCGCATCCGAACGCCCATAAATCGTCAAACTACCACGATCTGTAATTTTTATCCAGTCACCATGACGCCATACTCCATTGGGATACATTTCAAAATAACTGGCAAGATAGCGTTGATTATTCTTATCATTCCAAAAGTAAATCGGCATAGATGGCATCGCTTTTAGAATCACCATCTCCCCTACTTCATTCAAAACAGGTTGTCCCATTTCATCAAAAGCATGTAAATCAACACCGAGGGCTCGACATTGAATTTCACCTTGATACAAGGGTTTCATGGGGCTTCCGCCTACGAAAGCAGTACAAACATCCGTTCCACCGCTCATAGAACACAACCAAATCTCTTTTCCTACATTTTCATAAACCCAATCAAATGCATCTGGGGGCAAAGGTGAACCTGTCGAGCTAATCGATCTCAAACTTGATAAATCATTGGTCTTTTGGGGGGACATTTCTCGTTTCATACAAGCTACTAAATAGGGTGCGCTTGTTCCAAAATGATTTATTTTTGCCTTTTCTGTGAATTCCCAAAGCATATTTAAATCTGGATACGAAGGACTTCCATCATACAAAACAACCGTTGCTCCTACCAGTAAAGCCCCTTGAACAAAATTCCACATCATCCAACCAGTGGTGGAATACCAAAAAAATCGTTCTCCTTTATGAACATCATTCTGAAAAGTCAAATATTTTAAGTGTTCCATCAAAATCCCACCTTGAGAATGGGTGATTGCCTTGGGAATACCCGTTGTACCCGATGAATACAATACCCATATTGGATGATCAAATGGTACGGATTCAAATGTCAATACTTCTCCTGGCGTGGACATCACTTCAGACCATCGTATTGATTTGGGAAAGTCAGAATTTGATGTTTCTTCATCTACAAAGGGTATATAAATCACTTTTTCTAAAGATGGAATATGGGCTACTATTTCATTGACAACATCTATTTTTAAATGCGTTTTGTGATTGTAATCATATCCATCTACTGCAATAATTACCTTGGGTTCGATTTGTAAAAAACGATCAATCACACTGCTTGCCCCAAAATCTGGGGAACAACTCGACCAAATCGCACCCAAGGCATTGGTGGCTAAAAAAGCAATGGTTGCTTCAGGGATATTGGGTAGAAATCCTACAACACAATCTCCTTTCCCAACGCCCAAGCCTTCTAAATAAAACTTCAAGGAAGATACTTTACGTTCCAATTCAGCCCAAGAAATCTCCGTTAATGTTGTAGTTTCTGTTTGATAGATAATAGCAGGATACTCATCTGTTTTGTTTCGGAAAATATGCTCTGCATAATTCAAAGTTGCTCCTTCAAACCATTTTACATTGGGCATTAAGTCATCAGACATCACTTGTGTGTATGGACTGTGACTTTTTATATCAAAATATTGCCACATGGTCTCCCAAAATTCACTTAAATGATCAACTGACCATTGCCATAAAACTTCATAATTATTAAAATCTAATCCTTTATTAATTTTCAACCATTGGAAATATTTGGTCAAATTGGTATTCTCGAGAAAAGATGGGCTTGGTTCCCATATTTTTTTCAGATTGTCATCCATTTTTATTGTAGATTGTATGAACTGTAAATTTAGGCAATATTTTTCAAAAATGACGAGTATAAGACGGAAGTGTTTACAAGTTTTGTAATTCCATACAAATTCAAGCCACATTATGAAGATTGAAAAGCAAAAAAACTCATCTAAATTCTAAATCTCCTTCCAACCACTAATATTTAACGATGTTTACCATACGATACAAATATCTTTTTTATCTTTGATTTATGAAGAAAATACTAGTAGCCAACAGAGGAGAAATAGCCATGCGTGTCATGAAAACTGCAAAAAAAATGGGCATCAAAACCGTAGCTGTTTATTCGGAAGCGGATAGAAATGCTTTGCATGTGAGATTTGCGGATGAAGCCATTTTATTGGGTCCACCTGCATCATCAGAATCTTATCTCCTTGGAGATAAAATCATCGAAGAAGCAGTTAAATTGGGTGTTGATGGAATTCATCCTGGGTATGGTTTCCTTTCTGAAAATGCAGCTTTCGCTAAAAAAGTGGAAGATGCTGGGATTGTTTTTATTGGTCCAAATCAAGAAGCAATTATTACCATGGGTAGTAAATTGAAAGCTAAGGAAGCAGTCAAAAAATACAATATCCCTATGGTGCCTGGTGTCGATACAGCGATCACAGATGTAGCAGCAGCAAAGAAAACAGCAGCAAAAATCGGATATCCAATCTTGATTAAAGCATCCGCAGGTGGCGGTGGAAAAGGAATGAAATTGGTCAATAAAGCCGAAGAATTTGAAGAAGCAATGGAAAGAGCTCAAAGTGAAGCTCGATCTTTCTTTGGTGATGATGCTGTATTTATTGAGAAATTTGTGAGTTCACCTAGACATATAGAAATCCAAATCCTTGCCGATAATCATGGTAATGTAGTCCATCTTTTTGAAAGAGAATGTAGTATTCAAAGACGACACCAAAAGGTGATTGAAGAAGCGCCGTCCGCTATCTTGACGCCTGAATTGAGAAAATCTATGGGTGAACATGCCGTTATGGTAGCAAAATCTTGTAATTATTCAGGAGCTGGTACGGTAGAGTTTCTGATGGATGCTGATATGAATTATTATTTTTTGGAAATGAATACTCGTTTGCAAGTGGAGCACCCTGTTTCCGAAATGATTACAGGAGTGGATTTGGTGGAGCAGCAAATTTTGGTTGCTCAAGGTCATACGCTCCCCTTTTCTCAGGATGATTTGAAAATTTGTGGTCATGCCGTAGAACTAAGAATCTATGCCGAAGATCCTTTTGATAATTTTGCTCCAAGTATTGGAACTTTAGAGCAATTTGAATTTCTGGATGATGCGCAAGTCCGATTGGATACGGGATATGAATCTGGAATGGAAATTCCAATCTACTATGATCCGATGATTGCCAAACTCATCACTTATGGCGATACTCGTGCTGAAGCTATTCAAAAAATACTGGAAGTGATCGATTCTGCAAAAGTTGAAGGAATTAAAACCACTTTACCTTTCGGGAAATTTGTCTTTCAACATGATGCTTTTCTTTCTGGAGACTTTGATACGAAATTTGTTCCAACTTACTTTACCAAGGCTGCGGTTAAGGAGCAAAATTTAGTGGAATCGCAGCTTGCAGCAAAGGTGGCGTTAAAAATATTTCTTGAAAGCAGTAAAAAACTTGTGGTTTAGCCTTTTTATTTCAAAATTTCACCTTTTCATTGCTCACTATTTTTTTTAGTTGAGCTTCCTTTCTATGTGCATTTTATTCAGAATCAGTAAAATACAGGCATATTTTTTAGCTATTTGACTATAAAAATACAATATTCGTTATTGTTAAATGTCACAGTTTTACTATTTCTCAAGTCTTTTTCATCCCAAACATTAATAATTTAGTATCTGATAACGAAGTAAAACAGCGTGTTTGTTCATAGTTTTTGTTTTTGTTCGTCCCCCCGATTTAGGGGGACTTTTTAAACTTCTATGAACAAACATGCTTACGAAATAGAGTTTCGACTCAAAAAATAATCAAAATATTTTCGATAAAGAGGTTTCTTACTTTAAAGAAAGTGTTTGTTCATAGTGTTTGTTTTTGTCTGTCCCTGTCATTAAATTGACAGGGTCTTTTTTTGTTCATTCCTTTCTATTTATTTGTATTCACAAACTTGTAAGCTATCGACAACGTAGAAGAAATACCTGCCCCTACATTTGTCGCTTCACCACCTGCAACAGATGTCCAAATAGACCAATTGGGTGTGAAATCATAGCCCAATTTCAAAGTCAATGCCACATAAGATTGCTCTTCCACATACAAACCCACATAATCTTTTGCTGTTTTTTCGACGGCTTCCTTTTGAGCAAATTTGAAGGAAGAACTGGTTCCTAGCCCTACAATAAAAGTCATTTTCTTGCTTTTCAAAAATCTTCGTCCATATTGAGCATTTATAATCGCTCTATGATAGTAATCGTTTTGAAATAATAAATTCACACCCAACTCCGCACTAAAAAAGTAATTCTTTTTCCCAATTCCATAGGCAATGGATGGAGAAAATCCAATTGAATTATTTCCTGTACTCAAACCTGTATTAGACTCTCTTTTGGAAGTGTTCCATGACATATCCAATCGACCTGATACCACCGTACTTTTTTGATTATAAAAATTGTAGAGCAATCCTGTTGTAATATTTCCCAATGCGGAAAGACATCCTTTATCAAATTCTAAATTCATAAGCGCAGTATCCAATTCTCCAACAGATACAAAATGATATGGTACAGTCAATATTCCTGTCAATTTATCGGTAATTCCATATTCAGAATAAGATGCAATCACCAATTCACTCACTGGTCTTGGAATATCAATAATTTCAAAATTGCCGACATGAAGCATAGAATACGTCAAATAGGCCGTGCCCAATTGCAAATAACTTTCTCCTTTTTTTTGTGACCATGCTTGTTGTCCAAAAGTATCAAAAGGGTGTAAAATTATCAATAGTACAATGGCTTTTAAAAGGTGTTTTTTTATTTTTACTAAATTCATATTTATCATTATTACTGATTTTTAATTCAAATCCAATCTAAAACATACTCTAATATATAATGAATTATCACAAAAACTAGTGTCAAACCTATAATTGTCAAAACTCAACTCATCAAGTCTCGACTTTGGAGAGCGACTTATCAATTCATCAACTTATCAATATTTGAGTATGACTTTGTGGTCTTTGTGCTCTTTGTGGTAAAAAAGATTATAAGATGAGTCAGTCGCAGCTTCGCCTGCCTGACTAGTGTCGGCAGATAGGCCTGCTCCTTGGATGAAGGATGAGATGAAGTTTACAAAGGACATTATTTTTAAAAGAAATCTCATTTTCAACCGTCAACTCATCTAGTCTCGACTTTGGAGAGCGACTTATCATCTCATCAACTTATCAATATTGTCAGAAGTCTTGAAGTCTAAAATCACCCTTCATCCTCCTGCTCCAATATCCCCTCCATATCCGCAATCACCTCCGAAAACATAATCTCAGGAACATCTTTCAAAGAAATAAAATCTTTCTCT
>CAMZLN010000183.1 GCA_947311465.1 uncultured Saprospiraceae bacterium | reverse complement strand
GTTACATCAAAATACAACATACTTTTATATCCAAATTGTGCACTTGCGAATACTGCGTTCTTTTTCACTCTGTTCAATCCTTCAAATAATTGTCCTCCTAATGGATTTTTTAAGTACTGTAGTCCAAATTTATTTGCAAAAGATAAATCTCCTCCTTTTGAATCCGCAAAAATTCTATACAATTTCGTACTCGTATGACTTGTTCCTACATTTACATCAAGAGACAAATTATCATTAATTTGGTTATTATACATCAACAACACATCACCATACAATTGGCTATTATCTACTTTGTTGTATCTGTATCTACCATTATTATCTGCCAAAGTACCTTGAGTAGAAGCATAAACTTCATGTGTAAATTTATCATAAGTTTTATCCAGATTTCCTCTCATTTGAACCTTTAAATTATCTGTCAATTTATAACTTGCAGAAACTGTGGTCAAAAATCTATCTCTCTTATTTACGTTTACGTTTCGATTCAATATCCACCATGGATTTTGCTCAATATGACTATCCGCAGTCCATTGTTGGACATTCATATTCCTTGCTTCAGAATATACTTCATAATTGTCCGTATATTCTTGAAAATCTTGCCCTCTTGGGAAAAAATACAATCCAGTTAAAGGATTGAAATACAATCCACCCGCTGGTCTGTTGGTCACATCTTGTTTGATGTAATTTACAGAACCTTTGATTTCCAGTTTTTCATCAAAAAAGTTCATAGATTGATTAAAAGCGACATTATGTCTATTCAACTCATTGGTAGGTAAAATTCCATTTGCCTTTGTATTTGAATATGAAAAATATGATGTAGCATGATCAGTACCTCCACTTACACTAAATGAATTAATAAAAGTATTTCCAGTATTAAAAAAACCATCTACATGATTTGTAAAACTACCTTTATCTCCCCAACTTCTTTCTGCTCCATCTGATGTTTGACCATACCTAAATTGCAATTCTGGTTGCTCTATAGCTTTATCCGCAGTGTAAGTACTTGAAATAGTTACTCTTGGTGCACCTGCTTGACCTTTCTTTGTCGTAATCAAAATCACACCGTTTGCAGCTTGACTTCCATACAATGCAGCAGCTGAAGCTCCTTTCAATACTGAAATTGACTCAATATCATCTGGATTTATATTTGAAATACCATCTCCTCCATCGATATCCCCACCAAAGACTTTAGAATTTTGTCCACTTCGATTGTTTGTCATCGGGATACCATCAATCACGTACAACGGATCATTATTAGAAGTTGATTTATTCCCTCTAAGTACAATCCGAGTAGATCCTCCTACTCCACCACTACTCTTCTTAATTGTCAGTCCTGGTGTCTTTCCTGCCAATGCATTAATCACATTCACATCCTTAACTGTACTCAACTCTGATCCATCTACTTCATCAACCGCATAAGTCAATCCTTTCTTCTCTCTAGAAATCCCTAAGGCTGTCACAACTATCTCATTCAATTCGACTCCCTCAGAAAGCACTACATTTAGGACTGAGCCGTTTACTGTAATTGTTTTGTCTTGATAGCCTATCAATGAAAATTTCAAGGATGCCCCATTCGAGACATTGACCTCATAAGTCCCATCTAAATCTGTAATTGTACCACTTGAAGTACCCACTTCCATGATATTTACACCGATTAAGGTTTCTCCATCATCTGAAGTTACTGTTCCTGTCACTTTTTGCTGTGCCCAAATCTGGGACGATGCAAAGATGAGCAACAAAAAAATAAGTATTTGTTTCCGTTTCATAAAAATATTGTTTTGATTAGAAAAATTTTTTTTATATGAAAATTAATAATAAATTTTATTCCATCAATTTTCATTTGTAAGCCGTTGATTTTTTTTTTATAAACTTCATACTCATTTCGCTCAACTACTCCTCTCCCTAAAAGTCTTTCCACCTCACAAAGGCTTCCATTGCTTCATACTCCGCCAATCCTAAACTTTTATAAGTATTTGCAGTAGCTCGATTTCTATCTTCTGCTCGTTGCCAAAATTCTCGCTCATCATCCCCTAAAAATGGAGCTCCATCTTTTTGAGATTGATGCATAAATATAGCTTTTCGCTTTTTCAACAACTGTTCTGGACTCAATGGTACCGCCATTTCTATTTCATGTATAGCCCACTCATGCCATGCACCTCTATACAACCACAACCAACAGTCTTTAATCCATTTCTCTTTTGACAAACCTTTATACGCAAGAAATATCGCATCCAAACATACTCTATGTGTACCATGCGGATCCGCTAAATCTCCTGCGGCATATATCTGATGAGGTTTGATAGATTGGATAAAATCTGATACAATTTTAATATCTTCGTCTCCTAGAGGTTTCTTTCTTGATGTTCCCGTTTCATAAAATGGTAAATCTAAAAAATGAATATTTTCATCAGGTAATTCACAAAACCTTGCCCCAGCTCTAGCTTCTCCCCTACGAATAAGCGCCTTTACATTAAGGAGTGATTCTGTACTTTTTTTTGAAGACTTTGTTTGATATAAAAGTTTGATAGCTTTTGCTAAATTTTCATCTTTTACACCGTTTCTATTACAAAACTCTTCTACAAATTCTATATACTTCTTTGCATCATGATTATGAACTGCATTATTTCCTGAAGTTTGGTAGGCAACATGTACGTCATGCCCTTGCTCCACCAATCTCAAAAGCGTTCCCCCCATTGAGATCACATCATCATCTGGATGTGGACTAAAAACAATAACTCTTTTGCGTTCGGGCTTAGCTCTTTCAGGTCTATTGGTATCGTCTGCATCGGGCTTTCCTCCGGGCCATCCTGTGATACTGTGTTGTAGTCTATTAAAAACTTGAATATTCACAATGTAAGCTGATTCATATTCAACAATTAAATCACTTAATTTATTTTCATTATAGTCTTCATCTGTCAATTTTAAAATAGGCTTTTTTACCTGATCAGAAAGCCACACAACCGCACTACAAATCAAATCATCTGTCCAATTGCATATACCCACTTTCCATGGAGACTTTACTCTTGTCAATTCTTCTGAGGCACCTTTATCTACAAAAACTTTTACATTTGGATGTTTTTGTAGGAAACTGGCAGGAATTGCATCTGTAATCGGCCCTTCAAAGGCTTCTTTTACAATAGCCGCTTTATGTTGTCCCCATCCAACCAAGTAAACGGTTCTTGCTTTCATGATTGTCCCAATTCCCATTGTAATTGCACGATAAGGCACATTTCCACTGATAAAGTCTTTTTCCGCATCTTTTCTTGTCAAGGCATCTAGTCGTACCAATCTAGTTTTGGAGTCTTCCCATGATCCAGGCTCGTTGAAACCAACATGCCCTGTACGTCCAATTCCCAAAAGTTGAATATCCAAACCACCTGCATCTTCTATTTTTTTTTCATATTCTTCACAATAAGATTTCCATTCATCCATATCTATAGTACCATCAGGAATGTTGATATTTTCTTTAGGAATGTCAATATGATTGAAGAGATATTCATTCATAAAATAGACATAACTCTGTGGAGAATCTGGTTTCATTGGATAATATTCATCCAAATTGAAGGTAATAACATTTTTAAAGCTCAATCCTTCTTCTTTGTGCATTCGCACCAATTCATCATAGACCTTGATGGGCGAAGAGCCCGTAGCCAATCCCAAGACGATAGATTCATTATTCTGTTGCCGCTGTTGAATGGATAAGGCTATTGATCTTGCAATATGCTTTGACGCCTCCACCGACTCATCCCATATAGAAATGGGCAATTTTAATACTTTCTTTAAATGATACTTTAATACATCCATTATTCTATTTCCCTTTTAAAATTTAAAATATTATACGGCGGTAATGTATAAATTTAATTCATCATAAAGGTAAAGTTAATATAAATTTTAAAAAATGTGTACGCACACACCATAAATTTTAAATATTTTTAGATACATTTGTATTCAACCGCTAAATCTATGAAGAAAGTTACTATAAAAGATATTGCTTTAAAGGCGGGTGTTTCCATTGGCACCGTAGATCGTGTCATTCACAATCGTGGAAAGGTAAACAAAAATGTTTCGAAAAGGGTAACTGATATCATGAATGAATTGGGCTATAGAAAGAATATTCTTGCAAGTACTTTAGCTTTTAATAAAAAACGAACAATTGCAACAATTTTGCCCGACCCTAAGATTGATCCTTATTGGGGACAACCTGATTTGGGAATTAATCAAGGGCAAGATGCGGTTAGAGATTTTGGTATTCAAATTAAAAAATATTGGTTTAATCTATTTGATGTAGAGACCTTCATCGATACTTATAAAAAAGCAATAGATGAAAAACCCGATGCCATTCTATTGGCTCCTATTTTTGCCAAAGAATCAAAAAATTTATTGAAAATTGCAAAGCAAAAGAAGATCCCGATAATTCTCATCAATACTCATTTAGAAGATGATTATCCACTGTCTTATATTGGTCAAGATTCTTATCAAAGTGGTTATTTAGGCGGTAGATTGATTCGATTTGGATTGAAGAAAAAAGCTCAGGTTATGATTCTCAATTTGGGAGAACGTTCAAAAAATGCTAAGCACTTATTGAGAAAAGAACAAGGTTTTAAAGACTTTTTCATCAAAAATGCGCCTAAAATTGAAGTCTTTACAGCAAACTTTTTCGATTTTGATAATCCTAAGAAATTAAATTCTTTTTTAGAACAAAAACTTCAAGAATATCCTAATTTAGCGGGTATCTACATCACTACATCCCGTGCATATAAAGTCATTGATGCATTTCCAAAGCACTCTAAAAAAATCAAGATTGTTGGCTTTGATTTACTGGAGCAAAATGTCGATTATCTCGTTCAAAACAAAATCAGTTTCTTAATCAATCAACATCCTGTCGAACAAGGATATAAAGGTATTATGGGGCTTTTTAAGCATTTGGTAATGAAAGAGCCCATCGAAAAAACGCAATACCTCCCTTTGGATATTGTCGTGATTGAAAATTATAAATTTTATTTAGAAAACAAACAACCCGTAGAGATGATTCGATAGTTAGTGGTTGGATGAAAAACCCACAATTTTTACAAAATGAACAAAACTTACTTTCTAATGCTCTTTTTAGGCATTTTACTTTCTAGTTGCTCGCAGGAGAAAAATAATTCAATTCAAATCATTCAAAAAGTAGATCATAAAAAAGGCGCAACTACTCAATTTTCGTCTGTTTCTCCTTCTGAATCCCATATCAATTTTCAAAACAACATCAAAGAAGATTTATATTTCAATTTTCTGAATTATGCCTATATTTATAACGGTGGTGGAGTTGCGATTGGTGATTTTAATAATGATGGACTTGCCGATATTTATTTTTCAGCCAATCAAATATCCAATAAATTATATCTCAATGAAGGCGATTTCAAATTCAAAGATATTACAAAATCTGCAGGGGTTTCGGATGAAAAAGGTTGGACTACGGGTGTTTCTCTCATTGATATTAATCAAGATGGTTGGTTGGATATCTATGTTTGCAAATCGGGATCACTCCGAGATAATAAATTGAGAGAAAATAAACTTTTCATTAATCAAAAAGACAATACTTTCAAGGAATCGGCAGCTCAATGGAAACTCAATGACCCTGGATTTGGAACACAAGCCTACTTCCTAGATTTTGATAAAGATGGAGATTTGGATATGTATTTGGTCAACCATCGGGCGGATTTCCAAAATAATACGGCCATTAATCCACAAATTCAAAAACAGTTTTCAAAATACGATTCTGATAAATTGTATCGAAATGATGGAAAATTTTTCACGGATATTACACAACAGGCAGGCGTTATGAACAAAGCATGGGGACTGAGTGCCTCTATCGGAGATTTCAATCAAGATGGTTGGGACGATATATATGTGTGTAATGATTTTTTAGAACCCGACTTTTTGTATATCAATGACCAACATGGACATTTTAAAAATGAAATTCTGACAAAAATGAAGCATATTTCTCAAAATAGTATGGGAAGTGACTTTGCAGATATCAACAATGACTTATTGCCCGATTTATTGGTTTTGGAAATGGCAGCCGAAGACCATATCCGTAGCAAAAGCAATATGCCGTCTATGAGTACCGAAAATTTTCATCAAATTGTCAATAGCGGTTATCATCATCAATACATGAGCAATACCTTACAATTGAATCATAATCATGGTCATTTTAGTGAAATTGCTCAACTCGCTGGCGTTGCCAAAACCGATTGGAGTTGGTCTCCCCTACTCGCTGATTTTGATAATGATGGATGGAAAGATATCTTTATTACCAACGGGATTTTAAAAGAATTGAGCAATCAAGATTATCGTCAAAAAATCAAAAAAAGAATACAAAGTGGTATCAAAATGACCTTAGAAGAAGCCAGAAACATGATGCCTTCTAGTAAATTATCCAATTATTGTTTTCAAAATCAAGGGGATTTACTTTTCAAAAAAGTGGCTCAAAAATGGGGCTTAGACACCAAAACTCAATCCAATGGAGTGGCGTATGCCGATATGGACAATGATGGTGACTTGGATCTTGTCATCAATAATATCAATGATGTAGCTCAAATTTATAAAAACAATGACACTCACCACTTTATTCAACTGAGATTAAAAGGTTTTGATGAAAATCCAAATGCAATTGGTGCGAAAGCGACTATAAAAACTAAAAAAAAGGTGCAAACCCAATCGCTTTACCAAAGTCGGGGTTATCTTTCTGCGGTACAGAATATTTTAAATTTTGGCGTAGGCGATGAACATCAAATTGATACAATAAAAATTGATTGGAATAATGGAAAAGAAACTATTTTAACTAAAATTGAAGCGAATCAAATCATTGAAATAAATGCAACATCTGCTAGAGAAAAAATTACTTCCAAATCAATAAATCCATTTCTGAAATCTATAAATTCATCAAAAATTGGGATAGATTTTGTACATCAAGAAAAAAATGTAAACGATTTCAAAAATCAAATACTTTTGCCCCATAGCGAGTCTCATAATGGTCCGTTTATTTCAAAAGGAGATATAAACGGAGATGGTTTGGAAGACTTTTTCATAGGTGGAGCTGCGGGGCAATCAGGGCAAATCTATTTTCAAAATCAAAAGCATCATTTTGTAAAAAAAGATTGTATTGATTTAGAAAATGATCAAAAATACGAAGATTTAGGGAGTATCTTTTTTGATGCAGATGGCGATAATGACCTAGATTTATATGTGGTCAGTGGAAGTAGTGAATTTGCTGCAAATAGTGATATGTTTCAAGACCGATTGTATTTGAATGATGGGCAGGGCAATTTCAAAAAAAGTAATAATTTACCTAAAATCACTTCAAGTGGACAAGTTGTCAAAGCAGCTGACATAGATCAAGATGGAGATTTGGATTTATTCATTGGAGGGCGTATTATTCCTCATCAATATCCATTTCCTCCGCAATCGATTATTTTAATCAATGAAAATGGAAATTTTTTAGATAAAACGAAGCAAATTGCACCTGATTTAACACCTATTGGAATGGTAACCGATGCCAGTTTTTCAGATTTTGACCAAGATGGGGATGACGATTTAATTGTTGTGGGCGAATGGATGCCCATTACCATTTTTGAGAATAAAAAGGGGAAATTGATTCAAAAGAAATTACCTGGTCTTGAAAAAACGACTGGTTTATGGTTTAGTCTAGCTGCCAAAGACCTTGACAATGATGGAGATTTAGATTTTTTAGCGGGCAATCTTGGTCTCAATTCAAAATACAAATCCAATTCTAAAAAGACTTTTCAGATTTATTGTGATGATTTTGACCAATCGGGGACTTATGATATTGTTTTGACGAGTAATTATCATGGAGAATTGGTTCCTGCACGTGGAAAAGAATGTTCTTCCCAACAGATGCCGTTTATTGCGGATAAATTTCCTACTTATCAATCGTTTGCGAAAGCTAAACTGGTAGATGTCTATGGTCAAAAAAACTTGGAAAAAGCCCTTCATTACAAAGCGGATATTTTGGAAAGTATTTATTTAGAAAATCTAGGAAATGGTGATTTTGAGATTCATAAATTGCCGATTGAAACTCAATTTTCTCCGATTATGGATTTTGGTTTCAAGGATTTGGATGGGGATCATAAAGATGAAATATTGGTTGTTGGAAATCACTTTGATACGGAGGTGGAAACGGTTCGGTATGATGCGTCTTTTGGGACAATCTTGTCCTTCAATAATGGAAAATTTGAAGTAATTCCAAGTTCTAAAACTGGATTTGTGGTGGATGGAAATTCAAAATGTATTTCTATTTTAGGGGATCGAATATTGATTGGTGTGAATGATGGAGGTGTTTTGGTTTTTAAGTAAAAAAAAACTTCCCAAAAGTTCTAAACTTTTGGGAAGTTGGTAATTTTTCGTGGATTATCTTTTACTTCTCTTCCACTTCCTCATATTCTACATCCGTTACATCTTCTGTAGAATCGCTTGTTGTATCATCTCCTCCTTGGGCAGTTTCAGCACCAGCTCCAGCATTTGGATCTTGCTTGTACATGTCTTCGCTAGCCGCTTGCCATGCAGTATTCAATGCATCTGTTGCAGCAGTCAATTTGTCTAAATCTTCCGCCTTGTGAGCATCTTTCAAATCACTCAATGCTGTTTCGATCGCTGTTTTCTTCTCTGCAGGAATCTTATCTCCATGCTCTTTCATCTGCTTTTCAGTTTGAAGAATCAAACCATCTGCAGCATTCATTTTATCTACTTTCTCACGCTTTTTAGCATCAGCTTCTGCATTTTCTTCTGCTTCCGCCTTCATTCTTGCGATTTCTTCGTCAGAAAGACCTGTTGAAGCTTCAATTCTGATTGATTGCTCTTTCCCTGTCGCTTTATCTTTTGCAGACACACTCAAAATACCGTTTGCATCAATGTCAAATGTCACTTCAATTTGTGGCACTCCTCTTTGTGCAGGTGGAATATCTTGCAAGTGAAATCTTCCCAAACTTCTATTATCGTTCGCCATTGGACGCTCTCCTTGTAGTACGTTGATGTCCACAGATGGTTGATTATCTGCTGCGGTAGAAAATATTTGTGATTTCTTCGTTGGAATAGTCGCATTCGCTTCAATCAACTTAGTGAAAACACCACCAAAAGTTTCAATACCCAATGATAACGGAGTTACATCTAAAAGAATTACATCTTTTACGTCTCCACTCAATACTCCACCTTGGATTGCAGCTCCTAAAGCAACTACTTCATCAGGATTCACCCCTTTATTAGGCTTCTTTCCAAAAAATGCTTCCACTTCTTCAACAATCTTAGGAATACGTGTAGATCCACCTACCAAAATTACTTCATCAATTTCTGATTTTGAAATCCCTGCATCTTTCAATGCTTGAGCACATGGCTTGATTGATCTTTTGATCAAATCGTCCGCCATAGATTCAAATTTTGATCTTGACAATTTCACTACCAAGTGCTTAGGTACTCCATCTACTGCGGTGATATATGGCAAGTTGATTTCAGTTTCTGTAGCGGATGACAATTCTATTTTTGCCTTTTCTGCTGCTTCTTTCAAACGTTGTAAAGCCATAGGATCCTTTGTCAAATCAATATTTTCTTGACTTTTAAAAGTATCTGCTAAGAAATTGATAATAACTCTATCAAAATCATCTCCACCTAAATGTGTATCTCCATTTGTAGATTTCACTTCAAAAACACCATCTCCCAATTCCAAGATTGAGATATCAAATGTACCACCCCCTAAATCATAAACGGCAATAGTCATGTCTTTGTGCTTCTTATCCATACCATACGCCAAAGCTGCTGCTGTAGGCTCATTGATGATACGTTTCACATCCAAACCTGCAATTTTACCTGCTTCTTTGGTCGCTTGTCTTTGTGAATCGTTGAAATATGCAGGTACAGTGATTACTGCTTCTGTTACTTCTTGACCCAAAAAGTCTTCTGCCGTTTTCTTCATTTTTTGAAGTACCATTGCAGAAATTTCTTGCGGAGAATACAATCTACCATCTACATCTACTCTCACTGCATCATTGTCACCCTTCACTACTTTGTAGGCTACATCTTTAGCATCTTTTACAGATTCAGAAAATCTGTTTCCTAAAAATCGCTTGATTGATGCAATTGTTCTTGTTGGATTTGTAATTGCCTGTCTTTTTGCAGGATCACCAATTTTACGTTCGCCGCCATCCAAAAAAGCAACGATTGAAGGTGTTGTTCTTTTTCCTTCTTCGTTAGGAATTACTACTGCGTCTTTACCTTCCATTACGGCAACACATGAGTTTGTTGTTCCTAAGTCAATTCCAATAATTTTACCCATATTTATTTATTTTGATTTTTGTTTTAAATTAATGTTACAATTACCTATTCATCAATAGATATGCCAACCGATTTTTCGTGCCAATTTGTGACAAAATGTGCTTTTTGGTATGATTTGTCGGGATATTTTGTCATGTTTTGGGATTTCGGGTCGGACAAAATGACAAAAAATAAAATTCAGTGGTAGTGCTTTAAGCACATTCTACGATTTCAGTAAACTTAATTTTAAATGGCTTTCCCCAATATTTTGGAACAAAATATTCAACATTAATTTCATCTCCTATTTGTATTCTATTAAATGTACTCAAGTTTACAAAAACAGGAATTTCATATCCATTAATCATTACAAGAAGTTTTGGCTTATCTTTACTTTCAATAGGAACGGGGATCAATACACTTCCAATTTTAGGAGAATATGTAATAGTTTTACCAGAAGGGTTCATCTTCTTTGCCATAACTTTCAATGTTGACTTTTTTAATTTTAAATAACGTATATCATTATTACTTATCGAAAATTTAAAAATTAAAAAAATAGTCAACCCAAATAACAAAGGAATAATAGTTTTCATGTTCATGTGAAAAAAATTTACGTGTAAAAAGCTCTTCAAACCTCTAGAGATTTGAAAATAATAGTGTTTTAAAATTTGTGTGTAAATTTTCTTCGATGAAAGACAAATAATCAGTTAAGAAACTGTAAAAAATAAATGTACATTTTTAACTAATTTGTCAACTTCCATTCTAAGACTATGAAAAAAGAAATAAGTCACATACTTAAAAATAGTTGAGAGGTGAGACAGAATTGCTATGGCAATTCTTGGGTGAATAGTTGAGTTGCTAGGCTGGAGTGTACCTTTCTAAATATCTTGTTTTTGTCCTAAAAAATATATGCGACTCAACTGCTCGTATCTCACCTAAATTTTGCAAAAGCAAAATTGACTCAACTGCTCACTTTTCCAAAAAAAATCAAAACCTTCCACATCATTCGTTGTTTAAAATAAGTCAAACTAAATTGCACTTTTTTAAATCATAACTTCGAATAATGAAAATCATCTCTTGGAATGTAAACGGTATTAGAGCCATCACTAAAAAGAATTTTTTGGAGGATATCAAAACCTTAGATCCTGATATTTTATGCTTACAAGAAACTAAGGCGCAACCTGACCAAGTAGAAGAAGCTATTGAAAAACTGGAGGGATATCATCAATTTTATAATTCTGCTACAAAAAAAGGGTATTCGAGTACTGCGATTCTATCTAAAATCAAACCTATCAAAGTCACCAACGATATGGGGGTCGAAGAGCATGATGATGAAGGGCGTATCATTTGTGCAGAATTTGAAAGTTTTCATCTTGTAACGGTTTATGTTCCTAATGCTGGGGCTGGTTTAAAACGGATTGATTATCGAAAACAATGGGATATTGATTTTAAAAATTATTTAGTTGATCTTGAGAAAACAAAACCTGTTATTGTTTGTGGTGATTTGAATGTAGCACATACTTCTATTGATTTAAAAAATGATAAATCTAATTATAATAAAACTGCGGGTTATACTCAAATAGAAATCGATGGACTCCAAGCGATATTGGATACTGGATTGATTGATTCTTTTCGACTTTTACATCCTGATGAAGTGAAATATAGCTATTGGAGTTATCGTTTTAATGCTCGAAAGAATAATTCTGGTTGGAGAATTGATTATTTCTTGGTGAGTGACCAATTGAAAGATGGTATCAAATCGGCGGAGATTTTGAATGAGTATTTTGGATCGGATCATTGTCCTGTCTTGTTGGAGATTTAATCCTTGGAGGATGAGAAGATAAGTCATCCCAATAAATTGGGAATTGGATTGGGGATGAGTTGAAAGTACAAAAATATAGCCTGTATAAAAAATTAAATTTCGTACGTCAACTCATCTAGTCTCGACTTTGGAGAGACGACTTATCAAATAATCATATAATCTTAAACATGATAAAGTCTATCAATCACCTCCACAATTTGGGACATCCCTACCGATCTCAAAAATCGAGCCTGTTCTTTTCCCATAAAGTAAATAATCAATGATGGAGATGCAAAAATTCGATTTTGTCCTGCAATTTCCGGATGGGTTTCGGTATTGACAATATACATTTCCATATTAGGATAATCTGTTTTTAATAATACGTTAATCTTGTCTTCCAATACATCGCATGCTCCACATAAACTGTTGGAGAAATAGATGATTACAGCATCCTTTTCTGAAATTAATTTATTGAAGTGGTCTAAAGAAGAAAGAAATTTAGTCATGTTTTTTTATTGAAAAGAGTGAAATTTTAATATTATCGCCAAATTCGTATTAATACTATTTCCACAGATGTAATGGGAAAATCCCTCGCTCTTGCAATTTACTAATTTCTTCAACAACCATCTCCTTATCTTCTTGATAAGTCACTCCAAACCATTGTGCGTCAGATGTCAATACTTTAATTGATGCTTTTTCAGATTTGATAATCTTTTCTGCAATAATCGGTATATAAAATTCCGCTTTTAAATTATCCTTGTTTTTAGCAAGAAATGATTCAAAAAGTGATGTGCCAAAATCAAAACATTTGGGGGTAAAACCCCAAAAATTCATAGATACAATCGTATCTCCATCTATTGGAATGATTTGTTCTTTTTCGTTCATTCTATATATCAAATCACCCTTCTTTTCAATGTGTGTTCGTTCTATAATCTCAGATAAATAACCATCTTTTGTCACCGTACATTCTCCCCTTGAAACTGAACCAAATTCAGAAATCGTATTTTTTAATTGGTATGCCATCATGCTAAAATCATAAGATTCAATAGCAATTCCCTTCAAATATGCGCCCATAGTTTCAAAAGCTTCTCTCCCATAAAAGTCATCGGCATTAATTACCGCAAAATTTTCTTTTACAACTTCTTTTGCCATCAAAATGGCGTGTCCTGTGCCCCAAGGTTTCGTTCTGTTTGGATTTTGATATTTTTCTGGAATGTTTTCTACTTCTTGAAAAACAAATTCAATATCAATTTTACCTTTTAGTTTTTGAGTATAAATCAATTTGAATTCTTTTTCAATGCTTTTTCGAATGACAAAAACAATTTTACCAAAACCAGACCGAATTGCATCATAAATGGAAAAATCCATAATGGTATCTCCTTCTGGCGTGAAGGTATCTAATTGTTTCAATCCACCATAACGACTGCCAATTCCAGCAGCTAAAATAATAAGGGTAGGTTTGTTTTTCATATTGTTATTTTATAAAATGAAGTATGATTAATTAGGTCTAGGTAGTTAAGCAGCAGTTTTTAATAATTTTAACCTTAAAACATTACAATAAAATCATTTTTTTTCATAATCTTAGCGTATTACAATTTAAAAATTAAATCACTATATCTTTACAAATGAGATAAGTGTAACAAAACAAACGACTAATGATTCAAATAATTTCATTCCTAGCATTTACTGCTACCGTTGCAATAATCGCATATTTAGCGACCAAAGATACAGATGAAAGTTCTAAAGATGGTTATTTTTTAGGTGGAAGAAGTCTGACCGCAGTAGTTATCGCAGGTTCATTGCTGTTGACAAATCTTTCCACAGAACAAATTATTGGATTGAATGGTGCTGCTTTTAAAGAAGGGCTTCTTGTAATGACTTGGGAAACATTGGCCGCAATTGCCATCGTAATTACTGCATTATTCTTATTGCCACGATATTTGAAAGGTGGGATTACCACAGTCCCCCAATTTTTAGAAAAACGATATGATTCACACACAAAACGGATTACATCCATACTTTTTCTAGCGGGATATGTCATTATTTTCTTGCCCATTGTCTTGTATTCTGGCGCTTTAGCGATTAATGGTATGTTTGGAATACCCGAATTACTCGGAGTATCCAAAGAAACCGCCTTATGGATGACCGTTTGGGGCATAGGTATTATCGGTTCAATATATGCAATTTTTGGAGGGCTAAAAGCCGTTGCTGTTTCTGATTTAATCAATGCCATTGGATTACTAATTGGTGGTTTATTAATTCCTTATTTTGGTTTAAAACTAATAGGAAATGGAAATATGGCAGAAGGCATTTCTACTCTAATGACAACACATCCTGAGCGTTTCAACTCTATAGGAAGTGCTGAATCGTCGATCCCATTTTCTACATTCTTTACGGGAATGATGTTGGTTCAAGTCTTCTATTGGGGAACCAATCAAGCTATTATTCAAAGAGCTTTGGGGGCAAAAAACCTAGTCGAAGGGCAAAAAGGATTAATGCTTGCCGCATTTATAAAGATATTGGGTCCTATTATAGTTGTTTTACCGGGTATTATCGCTTTCCATTTGTTTGGAAATAGCGTTGCAAATGCAGATGAAGCCTATCCAATGTTGGTCAACAAAGTCCTTCCTGGATATCTTGTTGGATTCTTTGCCGCTGTTTTATTTGGGGCTATTCTAAGTTCTTTCAATAGTGGATTAAATAGTTCTGTTACTTTGTTTGGTGTTGATTTGTATCGCCCTTACTTCAAACCTGACGCTACGGATGAAGAAATGGTGAAAGCAGGTAAGAAATTCGGAATTATCCTAGCTATTTTTGCGATGTTGATAGCTCCTATGATTGCCAAATTCCCACAGGGTCTTTTTGGTATTTTACAGGAAGCAAATGGAGCGTATAGTATTCCTATTTTAACAATTATCGTGGTGGGATATTTGACAAAACGTGTTCCTGCCATCGCTGCCAAAATTGGATTATTATCTGGTGTTATTTTATATTCTATCAGTCAATTCATTATAAAACCTAATCTTGTTTCTAAAGCTCTTGCCGCTGCAAAAGCCAATGGTATCACAGAACAAGATGCTTTGGATAAAATTTCAAGTCAAGCGTATCCGCACTTTCTACACGTAATGTTTGCCTTATTTATTATGAATGTCATCATCATGTTGTTGATTGGAAAGTTTAGTCCACGTGAGGTGCCTTTTGAACAAGAGCATACGAAAGAAGTGGATATCACTCCTTGGAGTCTTGCAAAACCTGTTGGGATTGTGATTAGTGTAATTGTGATTGGGATCTATTTTTACTTTTCTTAGTTGTGAAAGAGATGAGGTTTTTTTCCTTTTTGAAGGAGGATCGCTAGGGAATTCTTGTTGAAGTAAGGTATTGCGAGGAATGGAGGACGGACTTCAGTCCGTTGTATTACTCAGTTAGCCACTATTGACGAAATAAATTTCATCAGACTTCCCATCTAAATTTATTTCGTTATTGAATGTCTTGAAAACTGCACTGTGCTATTCGGGGTAACGAAATGAATTTCATTTGACTTGATCAAAGGGGATTTATATCAAAAGTATTGGAATAATATTTGCAATATATTTGACGTTACTAACGGAACTGTGAAAAAATACATAAAATTTTATTTCTTCACAATTCCTAAAACCCAATTCAAATGAAAAAGATTCTATTCCTAACGATTTCTGCCTTTGTTATTTTGTTATCATTTACTTGTGATATCCAAAAATTACCACCCGTTTCAAAAAAACCTGTTATTGCGCATAGGGGAATTTATATCAATGATTTTCTAAA
The DNA here is from genome assembly GCA_947311465.1 of uncultured Saprospiraceae bacterium. Classification (GTDB taxonomy): domain Bacteria; phylum Bacteroidota; class Bacteroidia; order Chitinophagales; family Saprospiraceae; genus CAMZLN01. Next base: position 6,189 of record CAMZLN010000183.1, on the reverse strand, counting down.
TGACGGTATTTTAGGAAATCAAGTCAAAGAAGATAGCCTTTTAAATTGGGTGAGTATCAATGGTTTTAACCATCTTTATCTTTACAATACTCATCAAATTCTGCAACAGAATAATTTAAAAACCCAATTTTCTAATTTTATTCAAAAAGCAAAAAATCAAGTCAAACCCGTTAAAGTTACGGCTGTGACAGGGGGACTTGCATCCATTAATAATCTGAAAACATATATTGATGATACCTACGAAGAACCTTATGCGACAGTAAGTGAGATTGAGTTTTGGAATACGGGTGGAAGTTTTGATTATTTTCTTGATTGGTTGGCAGTAGTTAATGACATTCTTGTCAATCCTCCTGTTGTACAAAAAAACGCATATTTAGAAAAACACTTTTATATTGGCAAAATTAAAGATAAAGCGGGGGTTTATGATAGCTTAGAAGTTGCTAAAAAATTAGTTCTTGAACATAATCGTATATTCTTAACCAACTATCACACAGACGCATTTGAGATGAGTACTTCAACTTCATCTAATGCAATTCGAGCTAAATTACAACTGCTTGCCGATGCTGCTGCGATTGTAAACAAAGATGTTCATATCGTTATACTTTTTAATGTAAGAAGTGATTCTCCTGCACCTAATATTTTTAGTTATTTTGACGAAAATGGACAAAATCACAAATTTAACCACGCTTATGAATCTTTTAAAACGGACTTTGATGCTGCCATTTTTAATCATAAAGATAAATTAAAATTGGAAGGATATGGTATTTATAGGTATTCTGATGCTAAAGTCGCACGACCTTTGTAAAGTGTTTTTACAAAATTAAAATCCGAAATCAAAGTCTGAAAATTACTGTAATCTAAATAAAAAGGCTAAGTCTACATTATTTTGTTTGAGCGAATTTAGCTATATCGTTCGACAAAAATACGAGTTTCCCTTTTTTAAATTTAACAATTTGCTGCATGGCTTTTGCAATATCATTTGCATTTATAGATTTATATTTCCGTAAAGAACCAATCATTAGTGGATTAAGAATTTTCATAAGCAATGTCATAAAAGATTCACCTGGTCTATTTTCATTTCTATTTCCAACAATTAAAGATGGACGTAAAATAAAAGTATTTTCGATGTTTTGAGATAAAACTACATCTTCTGCTTTCCCTTTGACATGATTATAAAAAATGGAACTATTCAAATTCGCTCCCATTGCAGAAATGATTAAAAAAGTTGATATTTTATTGGCTTTCGCCAATTTTGCTGCAGATTCAGGGATTCCCACATCAATGTGAACGTAACTAGATTTATCTTGAGTCTTCTTTTTGGTCGTTCCAATACAGCAAAATACTTCATCTCCCGTAAAATCACTTTTAAATTGCTCTAATTTCAATAAATCTCCTATAAATTCTTGGATTTTGGGAGATTGAACATTCGTTTTTCTTCTTGAGAATAATTTGATGGTTTTGTAGGTATCATCATTGATAAGTCGTCTTAGGAGGAGACTTCCTGTAAGTCCTGTTGCTCCTAGTATGATAGCTGTTTTTTGATTCATGTGTGTTTAAAATGAAAAATGATTCAATGTATTAATGATAAAATACAAAAATAAATATAATGATGTGATATTTGGTATTTTTCATCTATTTAGTGTCAGGGACGCTTATAAAGTAATTTAAGTCCTTCTGAGTAATCCTTTTTTCTTCCAATTAAATACACGTCTATTTTCCTTTTATTACAATATAAAATTACAGGGTTAATCATTTCTATAGGTGTATCTTTATCAGTATAAATTGTACAATAAATTCTATTTCGTCTTCCTTCTAATATTTTTAATTTAAAGTTTTCAAAAAATAGATTTAGATCTTCAACAGTACCAAACTCATCATTTAATACCATTTTATAATTTGAAAAATTACCATTTATTGGTTTCCCAAATAAAATAGGCACTGAAAGATAACTATAATATGGTTCTGAATCTATTTTATCAGAATAAACAGGTAAATCTATATCTATCAGTTCATTCTGAAAAAATTCAACTTGCCTATCACAGCAAACTGAACACCTAAATAACTTAATTATACTCACTTTTTCAACTCCATAAGTTCTTTCGCTTAATATCAGTCTATCATGTTGTACTTGATAATCAAACACTAAATTCAAGCAGTCTACCCCAAAAACTATACTCACCGAGTCAAAACTACCCATTAATCCAGAAAGCCCTTTATCAATAGTAACCCCATTTTCTTCTTCAAAATCCATAGTATGTATCCTGAAATTGCATCCAATATTTTTTTCCACATGCCAATGTCCATTAATGTCAAAATCATGGCTATCAGTACATGACAAAAAACTAACACCAAGAACAAATAATATAATTTTCATTTTTCGCCACATTATTTGCACTTTATTTACTATTTTAAAAATACTTAAAATCTTCCTTGAAGATTACCTTAAGACCCGAGACCAAAAGAAGCATAATGATATGAATACTTCCAATATACAACAATTAAAAATAACACTTTTATAAAAATATGAAATTGACAATTGCACGTCAGAAATAATTCATAGTTGGCAATAATATCAAAAAAAAAGAGTTGATACTGCTATCCCATTTACGATAATCTATTAGAAATACAATGTAAATCAAATTTTATTGTTTTATTTTGCTGACGCAAAACTATTTTTTAAGCCACATAAGGACAGTAAGAAAAAGAAAGATTTTCAATGGGAAATCTTCAATTACTTGAAATCTAATTTTACAGTGTACTTACTAAAGGAAAAACAATATGGCAATCCAATCAAAAACCTACGATTCAGACGAAGAATTTTGGAATGTATTGACTCATGGATTTGGGTTACTTCTTAGTATAATTGCTACGATATTCCTAGTGAAATCTAGTCTAAAATTAACGGCTTGGCATGTCCTAAGCTATAGTATCTATGGAGCAAGTTTAATTATTCTATATTTTGCATCAACCATTTATCATTTGTCTAAAAAACCAGATTTGAGACTAAAATTAAATGTAATTGATCATTCTTCAATCTATGTATTAATCGCTGGAACCTATACGCCTTTTTTATTGGTAACCCTGCGAGGTCCTTGGGGCTGGAGCCTGTTGGCATTAATTTGGGGTATGGCCATTATTGGAATTACCCTAAAACAGTTTTTTACGGGAAGATATGACAAGATTTCAACGCTCGCTTATGTGATTATGGGGTGTACTATGGTGGTAGCTGCTGAGCCACTATCCCAAAAATTGGATTATATAGGGATAGTTTGGATTATAGTAGGAAATCTTCTTTATGCGATTGGAGCGTTATTCTATTTGAGAAATAGCCTAAAGTTTAATCATGCAATATTTCATGTTTTCGTTTTATTGGGGAGTCTTAGTCATTTTATAAGTGTGTATTATTATGTGTAGCAATCTGGTAAAAATGATCAATTGAAAAAAATGGGATAGTGCCGCAGGGCGTGGCTTTGCCACTTATGATCTATAATTTTTTCCCTTTTCAATTTAATCATTCTTGAAAGAAAAAAATCCATTCAGACTATTTTTCAATACATCTTTGCAAAACACACTTATCTATTCCGTAACTTTGAGTAATCCCAATATTCTTAATTCAATTATTCAAATAAAATGAAAAACCTAACTTATCTTGCCTTCGGCTTATTATTTGCAATATTAATAGTATCATGCAATCAACAATTAAAAACTAATATGGAAAAACCTGCAATCGAAAAAACAGTTGGATTAGAATATCCGATTACAAAAAAAGGAAACGTAGTAGATGAATATTTTGGAACAAAAGTACCCGACCCATATCGATGGTTGGAAGATGACCGTTCTGCGGGAACAGAAGCTTGGGTTAAAGCTCAAAATAAAGTTACTTTCAATTATTTAGATCAAATTCCTTATCGAAATGATATAAAAAAACGATTGACAGATGTATGGAATTATGAAAAAATTTCTGCTCCAAGAAAAAGGGGAGATTTTACTTATTTTTATAAAAATGATGGGCTGCAAAATCAATATGTGATTTATCGTCAAAAAGATGATGCTGAACCTGAAGTGTTTTTAGATCCAAATACATTTTCTGAAGATGGAACAACTTCTTTGGGAGCGGTAAGTTTTACCGAAGATGGTAGCCTTCTTGCCTACTCAATTTCTGAAGGCGGTTCCGATTGGAGAAAGGTGATTATTATGAATGCCGTTACCAAACAAATCTTGGAAGATACAATTGTGGATGTCAAATTTAGTGGGATGTCTTGGTATAAAAATGAAGGGTTTTATTACTCAAGTTATGACAAACCAGAAGGCAGTGAATTGTCCGCCAAAACCGACCAACATAAACTGTATTATCATAAATTGGGAACGAAACAATCCGAGGATAAGGTCATTTTTGGAATAAAACAAAAGAGAAGATACGTAGGTGGAAGTGTTACAGATGATAATCGTTTCTTAATTATCACAGCAGCAGTATCTACATCAGGAAATGAACTGTATATCAAGGATTTATCCAAGCCCAATTCAAAATTGGTGACCATCGTAAATCATTCTGATAATGACAATTATGTGATTGAAAATGAAGGAGACAAACTCTTCATTGTTACCAATATGGACGCTCCAAACAAAAGAGTCATAACCGTAGATTTTAAGAATCCTACTCCTGAACATTGGACAGATTTTATTGCCGAAACTAAAAATGTATTGAGTCCATCTACGGGATCTGGATACTTCTTTGCGAGTTACATGGTAGATGCGATTTCAAAGGTTTTTCAATATGATTATAATGGGAAAATGGTACGTGAAGTAGCATTGCCAGGCATTGGAAGCGTAGGCGGATTTGGAGGAAAAAAAGAAGACGAAATCTTATATTATTCTTTTTCAAATTATACAACTCCTTCTTCTATTTATGCTTTTGATGCGAAAACGGGAACATCGTCTTTATTTAGAAAACCCAATATTGATTTTAATCCTGATCTTTTTGAGTCTAAACAAATTTTTTATACATCAAAAGATGGAACAAAAATACCCATGATTATCACCCACAAAAAAGGAATTGTACTCAATGGTAAAAACCCAACTATTTTATATGGATATGGTGGATTTAATATCAGTTTGACACCTGCTTTTAGTTTGACCAATGCCATTTGGATGGAAAACGGTGGCGTTTATGCTGTCGCCAATCTGCGTGGTGGTGGAGAATATGGGAAGGCATGGCATGATGCAGGAACGCAATTGAAAAAGCAAAATGTATTTGATGATTTTATAGCTGCAGCGGAATATTTGAAACAAAATAAATATACAAGTACAAATTATTTAGCCATTCGTGGCGGATCAAATGGTGGATTACTCGTGGGAGCGGTCATGACTCAGCGACCAGATTTGATGAAAGTTGCTTTGCCTGCTGTGGGTGTTTTGGATATGCTACGATATCATACCTTTACGGCTGGAGCTGGATGGGCTTATGATTATGGGACGTCCGAACAGAGTAAGGAAATGTTTGAATATTTGAAAGGATATTCGCCTGTTCATAATGTCAAAAAAGGGGTTTGCTATCCTGCGACATTAGTAACCACGGGTGATCATGATGACCGAGTAGTGCCTGCACATTCCTTCAAATTTGCGGCTCAATTACAGGCTAAACAATCTTGTAAGAATCCAGTCTTGATAAGAATTGAGACGAATGCTGGTCATGGTGCAGGTACGCCTGTATCTAAGACGATTCAGCAGTATGCGGATATATTTAGTTTTACTTTGTGGAATATGGGGGTGAAGGAAATTGTTAAGGATTAATTGTTAATTCACGTTCCTTGTCTTGGTACAGAACAAGCCGCTTTTGCAATCCTGAAAATCCAAAAATCCTGTAAATCCTGATTCAGACAAAAGGGAATTGGGAATTGGGAATTGAGAATTGGGAATTGCTTTTAACACTTCTCCCTAACTTGAAGGAAAATTGAGAAGGTTAGACGATTTTGCCTATGCAAAATCTAGGTGAGCAGTTGAGTTAAATTCTATTAATAATTAATTTTTAAGCTATAACTAGGCTACATATGATCCAGTTGTTTATTTATTAATTTTAGAAGACGTTTCGTTAGTCTGAGTCGCAACTTCTTGGGTTTTCTTCTAAATTTTGCAAATACATGATATACCTTTGAAAGGTCTTTATACTTATTCCTAACTTGCCGAATAGAT
>CAMZLN010000182.1 GCA_947311465.1 uncultured Saprospiraceae bacterium | reverse complement strand
TTTTAATTTTTCTGACGCATCATTTTTTACTTCACCAAAAGGAGTAATTACTTTGCTTTTGGAATATTTTATCTGGTTGTTGGAGGTTAGAAAGCTTCAGTCAAACACAATTGCTTCGTACCGTTCCGCTCTGGTTAAACCAATTAAGTTAGGTTTTGCTCACGACCTGAGTTCAGAGCCGTTTAACCTGCTCATTAAATCTTTCTGTCGTATCGTTTTCTATGTCTTTTTTAAACCCTTTCCAATCTACGCCATACGGTGGATTGGCTACAATTACATCAAATCTTTTTTCTATAAAATTAATATCGGTTAATGTATTTCCGTGTTTTATGGTAGAATCTTGTCGGAATCTACTTTCAATTTTTGCTAAGGCATACAAACTATCGTTCCAATCTTCTCCAAAAGTAGAAGTAGGTCTATTAAATTCTTTATTTATTTTATCTTCTACACCAAAGAGTAAGTTACCACCACCACAAGTAGGATCATAAATAGTTAGAAACTGTTCGTTATCTTCTATTCTGGTAGCAATCAATTCTGTAATCAAAGAGATAATATCGTCTGGTGTATATTGCTCTCCTGCTGTTTCGGCTGATATGTCTGCCCATTTACGTTTTATATGTTCTTCAAGGGTTGTAATTTCTGAATTATCATAAGAAGTAAGGTCTATTTCACTCCAAGTTTTAACCGTTTCAAATAGTATTCTTTTCTTCTTGAGCAAACCGCTAATACCTGAAATATTAAGGTATTTTTCTTCTTCCGCACCTTTATCTACACCTAATAAATTTCGGGTTTCCAAATCAAAAGATTTGAGATAAGCTTGAAAGTCTATATCAAATGTTTTATCATTTTTACAAATGTCTTTTAATGATTTTTCGTCACGAATAATAAAATCATTATATCCCAAGCCTTCTAACTGAAAAATCTCAACAAAATCATCTATGCTATCTTTATTTTCGCCATCTTCAACCATTCTTCTAGATTCTCTTAGTAGTCTACTTTCTACCATCAGTAAAGCAAAAAAAGGCATCATAAATTTAGGGAAATCGCTGGTTTTTATCCCAGCTCCTCTAAGGAGGTCGGCAGTAGCCCATACATCCGATTCATGTTTTAGTATACTCATTTAATAATTTTTACTTGTCAAATAACTTTAGATGATCTAGTCATAATTTTAATCGCTATATTCCTTACTTCAATATCCAAATATATTAGCTCTTTATTTTAATTATGGGTTTTCAATGTCAAAACAAATATAGCATTTTTTTCTATAACTCCATTAACCAACTTAGAACTGTGAAAAATAAATGTACATTTTTAACTAATTAGTTGAACATACATTTTTACATGTATATTTTTAAATAGATTTTGTTCAAATCAACCTGCCCCTACCGCAGGAAGACAGGGGAATCAAACGAAGACATAGTCCTATTCTATCAAGGCTTTATAACGAAGAGTTAGACAAAATATATTATCAAGATGCATGTAAAACATGTGTCCAGTCACCTACATCTTCCCCCGCAAAAACAGCCCCGTATAACTCTCCTCCACACCCAATATCCCTTCTGGAGCACCCTGATAAACCAAATTTCCACCCCGATTTCCTCCTTCAGGCCCCAAATCAATAATCCAATCCGATGACTTAATCACTTCCACATTATGTTCTACAACCACAACGGTATGTCCTTTTTCCACCAAGGCATTTAAAGCATCCAATAATTTGGAAATATCATCAAAATGAAGTCCCGTAGTAGGTTCATCAAAGATGAAAAGAATCTTTTCTCGGGCATTTTCCTTGGTTAAGAAAGATGCTAGTTTGACCCGTTGGGCTTCGCCACCTGAGAGCGTACTTGATGATTGCCCCAGCTGAACATATCCCAATCCCACATTATAAAGGGGCTGAATTTTAGATAAAATATCTTGATTATCTTTAAAAAAATGAATCGCTTCATCTACACTCATGGTCAAGATGTCGTAGATGGATTTGCCTTTATATTTCACATTTAAAACTTCCTGTTTGAAACGCTTGCCTTTGCACGATTCACATGTCAATCGGACATCTGCTAAAAACTGCATCTCAATAACTTGCTCCCCATCTCCGCTACAGGTTTCACAGCGTCCACCTTCCACATTGAAAGAAAAATGTCTAGGTTTAAAGCCATTAATCAAGGACAACTGTTGTCTTGAAAATAGATTTCGGATAGCATCATAGGCTTTGACATAGGTTACGGGATTGGAACGAGATGATTTCCCCAACGCTTTTTGATTGACCAATTCTACTTGGGTGATACGCCGAATATCTCCCGTAATTTCATCATGAGCCCCTGGCACTTCAGGAAAAGATTCACCCAAAGCCCTTTTCAAAGCAGGATAAAATATTTTCTTAATCAATGTCGTCTTTCCAGATCCAGAAACTCCCGTGATAACGGTAAATGCATTCAAAGGAATTTTGACATCAATATTTTTTAAATTGTGGGCTCTAGCTCCTTTGATGTGGATATAATCGGTTGGCTTTCGCCTAATTTTGGGTACATCAATTCCCATTTTCCCATTGAGATATTTTGCGGTCAAACTTTCTGACTTCGTTTTCATCAAGGCTTTGTAATCTCCTACAAAAACAATTTCTCCACCATAAACACCTGCATTTACACCTACATCTATGATAAAATCTGCATTTTTAATGACTTCTTCTTCGTGTTCAACAACAATAACCGTATTTCCTAAATCACGTAAAGATTCAAGGACTTTCACCAATTGAGCGGTATCTCTTGGATGCAACCCAATACTAGGTTCATCCAAAATATACATAGAACTGGTCAGATTACTTCCCAACATTCGAGTAAGATTTATCCGTTGGGTCTCTCCCCCACTCAATGAGGACGAAATTCGGTTCAATGACAAATAATTCAATCCAACAGACATCATATAATCCAAACGATTTCGGATTTCCAATATCAAACGATTTCCAATTTGCAAATCAAAATCAGTTAATTCAAGCTTGTCAAAAAACTGAACCAAATCTTCAATTGGAGCATCGGTCAAATCAGTAATTTTCTTTCCCCCTACGGCCACACATCTTGCTTCCATACGCAAACGTCCCCCTTCGCAGTCAGGACACTTGGTACGTCCACGATAACGAGCCAACATTACTCGATTTTGAATTTTATACAATTTTTTTTGTAACTCATCAAAGAAATAATTGATTCCAGAAAAATGATTATTTCCCGTCCAAAGCAATTTTTGCTCTGCCTTGGTCAGGTCTTGATAAGGACGATGTACTGGAAAATCAAACCGCTCCGCTACTTGCAAAAATCGTTGTAACCATAGACCAAATTTATCTCCTTTCCAAGGAGCAATTGCACCTTCAAAAACGGATTTTCCTTTATTGGGAATGACTTTTTCGGCATCAATTCCAATGACCATTCCGTAACCCTCACATTTAGGACATGCTCCATAGGGATTATTGTAATTGAAAAGCTGAGGAGTGGGCTCTAAAAAAGTCATGCCATCCAATTCAAAACGATTATTGAAGGCAATTTCTTTCCCACCAATCACATCAATGATACAATCACCTTGACTTTCATAAAATGCCGTTTGAACAGAATCTGAGATCCTTTTGATATGATCTTCATCATCCAACTTAACCGCAAAACGATCTATTAATATCCGTTGATTACTCAAATCTAAATCAGGAATTCGTTTTTGATTATCTGCTAAATTTATACTTAATATGTCTTCAATTTCTGTTAATTTTCCATCAATTTGAAGTCTTGTATATCCTTTTTGTAGTAATAATTCCAATTCTTTTCCATACAATCTATCGGATGACATTGGAAATGGGATAAACAACTGGATTTTTGTTTTTTCTTTTAATTTTTGAATGGCATTTACCACATCTGTCACACTATGCCGCTTGACCAAATCACCTGAGATGGGGGAATACGTGTGTCCAATACGTGCATACAACAATCTTAAATAATCATAAATTTCAGTCATGGAGCCTACTGTGGAGCGATTATTTCCAGTGGTTACTTTCTGTTCTATCGCAATGGCAGGGCATATACCTTCAATGAAATCTACTTCGGGTTTTTTCATTCTCATCAAAAATTGCCGTGCGTAGGAAGAAAGACTTTCTACGTACCTACGCTGTCCTTCCGCATACAAGGTGTCCATGACTAAGGATGATTTCCCACTTCCTGACACGCCTGTGACGACCACCAATTTATTTTTGGGGATTTTGACATCGACGTTTTTCAAATTGTTGCCGTTGGCACCTTTGATGTAGATGACTTCTTGAAGATGTTTATTTTTGGACATATTATTTTATGGGTTTTCAACCATAGTTAATTTGGTGCCCCCTTTGGGTTTGATGTAACTATTGCTGAGGACCCTTTGGGTTTGATAAAACTTCAAAAGTAGTGGTTTTTTTTGAATTAACAACTCAAGTTGTGTGCATTTTATTTTTGAGGAAAAATAAAAAGACTTTCTCCTTTATTATCTCAAATTTCATCTAGATATTCTAACGAAGTATGTCATAAAAATGCAATTCAAATGAATCTTTATGATCAAACTTTTGTTTCATATTGTAATCATATATAAAAAACCTGAACTATGAAACAAGAACTCTACCAAACTGCGATGAAATTTGCAGGTGAAAAACATCATTTGCAAAAAATGAAAGGATGCGATGCCAGCTATCTTCTACACCTTTCTAATGTTGCAATGGAAGTGATAGTTGCCTACTATTCAAACAAGAAATTTGATATTGATTTCGCTGTTCAATTGGCCATTTTACATGATATTTTGGAAGACACAACATGTACTTTTGCTGAGTTAGAAAAATCTTTTGGAGTAGAGATTGCACAAGGAGTTCGAGCACTATCAAAAGATAAAAATTTGCCTAAAGA
>CAMZLN010000181.1 GCA_947311465.1 uncultured Saprospiraceae bacterium | reverse complement strand
TCTTTTTGTGGCAATGACAAAAAGAAAGCCGCCGGCAGGCATATCAGAATAGTTTTTATCTTAAATTTTTCTAATGGACTATTGTTAGGGATTAAGTATATTTATGTATTAGATTACTGAGTAAATTTGATTCAAATCAATCAGCCCATCGACCGCAGTAAGAGATGCAAAAACGCTAGCATAGTCCCATTTTGTCAAAGCTTTTTAAAGAAGATTTGGATGAGTTTATAGCCAAATGATATACCAACACAATTGTTTGGTAGTGTAAAATGTTATCGTTATCTTGCTGTTTTTGAAAATATCAAGGGCTGTTAAAATGGAAAACTCTAAAGAATTTCAGCAAATCATAGAACTGGTGGATATCGTTAATCGACACAAAGTCAAGCATATAGAAGTGATTGGCAACCCCAAATCATCCCATGTTCCACCAAGTAGATATTGGGAATTTTATGAACAGATGGTGGATGGGAATTTTGAGAAAGATCAAGATGCAATTGCCTATTTTAAGTTGGAAAATAATGAAAGATCTTATAAGAAATTGAGAAAAGGAGTGATTAGTAGGCTCTTAGATACTCTGTTTTTTATCGATTTGTCATCTGATAGTTTAGATCTTTATGAGAAAAACACCTATGCAATTAAAAAAAAATATGTGGTTTTGCAAATCTTACGAAGTAGAAGAGCTCGGATTCTACCGATAGAATTATCCAAAGAAATATTAAGAAAAGCACTTATATTTCACCTTACAGATGTTGCATTGTATTGTGCCGCAGCATTGCAGGCTTATTGTAGTAGGGATCCTCAATTACAAAATGAATATGAAAAATATAAAAATATCAAATGGTTGCAATACGAAATACTAGGTGTTGAATTAAAAGCGGCAGAATATTACAATGAATTTATATTTCCTTATGTTTCCAAAAAGTCATCGAAAACACAGCGTGTTGATCTTGCAATAAAATACGTAAATGAACTTGAAAAAGTTGAAGAAAAACTGAGAAGTGAAACATATTATCGTTATTTATGTATTATGAAGATTTTTGTTCCGATGAGTCAATATGACTGGAAGGAAACCATAAGGGTGGCAACAGAAGTGATTGCTTTTTATGATAAACATGATTATTTCCCTAAAACAATAGTTAGTTATTTATTGCAAAATAAAATAGTAGCTGAAATTATGTTATCGAAGTATTCAGATGCCAAAAAAGATTTGGATGAGGCTATAAAATATATACCCGTCTATTCAAGAAGTTGGTTTAAAGTAAAAGAGTTAGAAGTCATGCTCTATTTTCATAGTAAAGATTATAAATCATGTTGGGATCTGATCAAAACAGCGATTCGTCACAATCGCTTTCAATCCATCACCCAAGTAAATAAAGAAACATGGTATATTTTCAATGCGTATATCAATTTTGTGCAGATGATAGATAAGGTAGAGTTGTCTCCAAGAGAAAAAGGAGAGTTGAAGAAGTTTAGATTGGCAAAGTTTCTGAATGAAGTACCCACCTTCTCGAAAGATAAAAAGGGCATGAATATAAGCATTTTGATAGTGCAAGTGCTGATATTACTGGTGGAAGAGAAATATGATGACTTGGATTTGCGAATTGATGCATTGATGAAGTACAAGTCCAGAAGATTGTCGGAAGTAGGTCAACGGACACAGACTTTTTTGAAGATGATACAGTGTTTGCAACGGGGAAGTTATTTAAAAGAAAAAGTGATGAAAAAAGCGAAGCCATATTTGGAGCAATTGAAAACGATGCCACAGAGTATTGCGGAACAGAGTCATGAGTTGGAGGTTATTTCTTTTGATGTTTTGTGGGGGTATGTGGGGGAGGTTTTGTGATTTTTGGGACGACAAGACATCAAGACGGGAGGACATCAAGACTTCAAGACTTTCGACGTCAAGACTTCAAGACTTCAAGACGGGAGGACGGCAAGACTTCAAGACTTTTGACATCAAGACATCAAGACTTTGACATCAGGACTTCAAGACTTTTGACATCAGGATTTCAAGACTTTTGACATCAGGACTTCAAGACTTTTGACATCAGGACTTAGGTAATTATGCGATTTAAGTAGATGGTCTAGTCTTCTTATCTAAATTTTGCACTGGCAAAATTGACTTATCTTCTCATCCTTTTAAAAAAAATGATACTTCGTCATACCTAAAAATCGATAATGTTATTTGCTTAAATATTTTCTTTATGCTAATAATAGTTTAATTTTGTTATCATTTTAATTAAAATCATAAAAATCGAACAGATGAAATTATTAATAATTGCTATTGGAATAATCTTCATGTCATGTAATGGGCAGAATAAGACAAACGAAGCCAATGAAGTGGCGAAAGAACCAATAGAAAAAGGGATATCGGAGTTGCAGAAAGAAGTGAATGAGCATCCAACGAAGCAGAATCGAAATGCTTTGGCGACGGCATTTTTATCAGAAATCCAAAAAGATAAGGGAAGTCCACATAATGCTACTCTTTTTCATAATGCAATTAATTTATTTGTACAAAATGAAAATTATACAAGGGCTGTAAGTTTGTTGAAACAGACGATCCATGGTGACTTTGGAGGGAAGTTTACGAAGGCTGATATTTTGCAGTTGGCAAGTATCAATGAGAAAATGGGTAAGCCAGAATACGCAAATGCGATATATGCGTCTTATTTGAAGGCATTCCCAGATGTAAAGAATAGAGCAGATGTAAAGGCTAAAATGAAGGGAGAATATTTTGAGATAGAATCTGCTTTGAAGGGATTGGTTAAGAAAATGACAGATTCCAAGACCAATAAAGTAAATCCTGAAGTGGCGAAAGATTATATAGAAATCTGTACTTTGACGGCATTGGCAAATCCAAAGGAACAAAAGAATGCTAAATATCTACAAAAGGCAGCAGAGGTGACTAGATCTTTGCGTATGTTTCCTAAAGCGATACAGTTTTATGAGTGGATTAGACAGTCCTACGCAGATACGCCAGAAGCACCGAAGGCATTGTTTATGGAGGCGTTTACTTTTGATGAGAAATTGAACGACAAGGAGAAGGCACGTAAGTTGTATGAGTTATTTTTAGTGCAGTTTCCAAAGGATGATTTTGCGGATGATACTCAGTTTTTGTTGGATAATTTGGATAAATCTAATGAGGATATTATTAGGAAATTTGGGAAGTAGGTAGGAAGGTTCACGGTTCAAAGGGTTCAAGAGGGCAAGGTTAACGGTTCAAAGGGATCAAGGGGGCAAGGTTGACGGTA
>CAMZLN010000180.1 GCA_947311465.1 uncultured Saprospiraceae bacterium | reverse complement strand
GTCCGAATCAGAATTCTCAGAACTACTCAATTTTCAGAATTACTTTAGCGGCTTGTTCTGTACCAAGATAAGGAACGTGAATTCCTAATTCCTAATTCTACATTCCTAATTCCTAATTCCTTTTGTCTGAATCAGAATTCTCAGAATTACTAAATTTTCAGAATTAATAAAACGGCTTGTTCTATACCAAGACAAGGAACGTGAATTCCTAATTCCTAATTCTACATTCCTAATTCCTAATTCTCAATTCATAATTCCTAATTCCCAATTCCCAATTACAAGCCATTCAACTCCATTTCATAGTCATACTGTAAATCTTCATCCAATTTAGGTAATTTTTTACGAATCATAGCAATTTGTCTATAATACATGTTTTCCAAAGTCACATTTCTACGAATCGGAGGATATAAGGTCTTCATTTTTGTACAAAAGTAGATTAATAGTTCCACTTCAGTTTCCTTATTCAAAGAATAACGGGCATACTTTTTTACATTTTTCAATATTTTACGAATCCCCTTTTTCATCAAATAGTAAGTCTTTCGATTGACGTTTTCAAAATCTGCATCCATTTCCTGTTTTACAGATAAAATAAATCCATCTTCATTATGAGATTCAAATAAAAGATAGGTCAACAACTCCTTATTTTCCTTTTTAAATTTGGAAAGTCTTAGCGTCAATTCCAAAAGTTCTTTTGGTGAACGGGTGGATAATTCATCTTTGAGTTGTTTAACTGTTGCGGGTTTCATATTTGTAACTTAATTACTAAATTCCATCAAATATAAAAAATATTTACCTCAAAAGAAATATTTCAATTTATTCTTCCGTTTTAGCAGCGTATTATTTAGCTACGCCATTATTAGTGAAATTTCGTTATTATTTTCAAAATGACTATAATCATTATAGTAAAATATTCAAATAAATACATCTTTTTATAAAAAGAACTATCTTTGCAAAAAAATAAAATTTTAACTATGAACAAACATGTTTTTCTGGCTCTTTTAGCCTTCTTTCTACTGATTCAATCAGCTAATGCTCAATTATTTCCAACGGATAAACAGTATGAATCTATCCCTCCACCCAATAATATTGTAATGCCTGATTATGGACAGAGTGTCGTGGATAATTCCAATCAAGATCCAATAAAAATTACTCGGGTTACTGAAGCGTATAATTATAATGATGGAAATGGTGACCCGCAAGTTTGGTACCCTACCCATGAATATGCCAAAACGCAAGTTTGGAACGCAGACCAAACAAAATATAAAATCTCCTCTTGGAAGGTTTATGATGCTACGACATATCAAGAAGTTCAAGAATTATCTAGTATGTACCCAAGTTATTGGTCCAATACAAATGCAGATTTGATTTGGAGTTTTAGAGAAGATGGGGATATCAAAAAATATAATGTATCTACCAATACAACAGAAACCGTGGCAAATATTCCAGGGTATGAATTTATTAAATTAGGACCTGGTGAAGCGAATATTGACAAAAATGACCATTATGTTGCCTTAGTTGGAAAAAAGACAAATGGTGATTTAGATGTTATTATTTTCAACTTAGTAACCTATCAAATAGAACACACAAAGACTTTCACAGGAGCTTGGGCGGATGGTGCAGATTATGCTCCAAAATATATCGACTGGGTATCTGTATCACAATCGGGGAATTATGTAGTGATTATGTGGAATAACAGCCTAGGCGCTATCAATCATTATACAGATCAATCGGGTACCAACCATTATGGTGTAGAGGTGTATAACGCTTTAGATATGCAATATCAAAATCGCATTATGCCGTATGGTAACCACGGAGATTTGGGTTATGCAATAGATGGCGATGAAGTTTTAGTTCAATTTTATGGGGAATATGGGGGTGGAAAAATTTACATGCATAAACTAAATGGAGATGGTTCTACTGTCCTTAATACTCATTCTGATTTTGGAGTGACGGGTCATATTTCATGTAGAAATATCTTTCGTCCAGGATGGGCTTACGTTACAGAAAGTGAGCTTGCTCAATCTGCTCAAATGGTTGCTGTAAAACTAGATGAGTCTGGTATAGTGGAACATTTTGGTCATCATTTTAGTAGCGCTTTAAGCTATGCACAAGCTGCAATGGCGGTTGCTTCTCCAAATGGTGATAAAATTTGTTTTAAATCAGATTTCGGAACAGATCCAACTCCTGGTTCTGATGTTGCCTATAGCTTTTTTGCGGAGGTCGATAACTCTACACAAGTTGCAACTCCAGCCCTTAGTTCAATTGGAATTTATCCTAATCCTGTATCCGATGTTCTTTTTATCGATGGAAAGGAAACGATTAATTCTATAAAAATTATTGATTTAAATGGGATAATCCAATTGGAAGAAACGATGATTGATGGTGGAAACTCTATTCCCGTTTCCAATTTAGCCAGTGGGGTTTATTTTATTCAAATTAATGCTGTTTCAGGAATGGATTGGTATAAAATCGTGGTTGAATAGAACTTTTACCACTTTTTTCCATTGAAAACGCCTTAATCATCAACTGATTAAGGCGTTTTTAATATTATTGTTATACATGCAATTCTCAGTTCCTACCCTACTAGCAATTCCTAATTCCACATTCCTGATTTCGAATTCCTAATTCCGAAAAACTCCCTTACTCTTCCGAATCCGAACAGAAACCACCTTATACTCAGGACACATAGCCTCCGAGTCATGCACATCTGAAGTTATATTATTCACCATAATTTCAGGAAAATGGAACGTCGTACTCAATATACCCTTTTTAACTTCGTCCGTAATATGCGCCTTGATATCCACTTTCCCACGAGGAGATTCCATACAAACCATATCGCCTTCTTTGATTCCTTTTTTCTTAGCATCTTTAGGGTTTATCATGACAACATCTTCTGTAAGAATTTCTACATTTCGAGTTCGACGGGTCATCGCACCACAGTTGTAATGTTCCAATTCTCGATTGGTAGTCAAAATATAGGGATACTTTTCTTCGTAATCCAAGATCTCTTTCGTTTCTTCAAAAGGATGAAATTCAAAATACCCTAATCCACGTTTAAAAGTTTCAGCATGTAAAATTTGTGTATCATTTCCATCTTTTGAAACGGGCCATTGCTTCCCATTGATATCCAAATTCTCCCAAGTGATTCCTGCAAAGAAAGGTACTATTTGAGCCACTTCTGCAAGTACACCTTCTGCGGTATAATCTGGTTGAGTGTATCCCATTCGATTCATGATATCTACTAAAATCTGACCATCGACCTTGGTTCCGGGATAGGGTTCTACGACTTGATTTACTCGTTGGACTCTTCGCTCTCCATTGGTAAACGTTCCAGATTTTTCTAAAAATGATGCTCCTGGTAAAATGACATCCGCCAACTTTGCAGTTTCTGTCATAAATAATTCTTGCACAATCAAAAGATCAACATTTTTCATTGCCTTAACAACTTTCTTAGTATTTGGATCTGTTTGAGCCACATCTTCTCCTATAATCCAAAGACATTTTAATTTGCCAGCTATAGCAGCATCAAACATTTCTGGTATTTTTAAACCTATTTCGTCTGAAAGTTTTGCTTTATAAAAAGTTTCGTATTGATTGTGAACCAATGGATTAGTTACATCCATATAACCAGCTCCTTGATGGGGTTGTACGCCCATATCAGCTGCACCCTGTACGTTATTCTGTCCCCGTAAAGGATTTACTCCTACCCCTTTTCGACCAATATTTCCTGTAATCAATGCCAAATCAGCTATCTGCATGACAGCAAATGTGCCTTGAGAATGTTCTGTAACTCCCAAGCCATGAAAGGACATCGCATTTTTTGCAGAAGCATAGGTAATTGCGGCAGCTCGAACATCTTCACGTTTCACACCAGAAACCCTTTCCATCACATCCATATTAATATCTAGAATTTGCTTTTTGAAATCTTCAAATCCTTCTGTTCTATTTTTTATAAATTCATTATCTACCAATTCTTCTTTAATGATATAGTAAAACATCATGTTCATCACCGCCACGTTTGTTCCTGGTCGTAAAGCCAGATGATGTTTTGCGTATTTTGCCAATTCTGTTCTTCTTGGATCCAAGACAATCATAGGACCGCCCCCCATAGCAAACTGTTTGATTTTCGCTCCAGTTACGGGATGTGCGTTGGTCGGATTTGCACCTATGACCAAAATACAATTGGTATCTTTGATATCTCCTACTGAGTTTGTTGCAGCCCCTGTTCCAAAAGTTCGTTGCATACCCAAGGCAGTTGGGGAGTGACAAATACGAGCACAGCCATCAATATTATTGGTACCAACTACTGCTCGAATAAATTTCTGCATCAAATAATTTTCTTCATTGGTACATCTTGAAGAAGAAATACCTGCAATAGCATCTGCCCCAAACTCTTTTTTATATCCATTGATTTTATTGGCAATATAATCATAAACTTCATCCCAACTTACTTTCTCCAATTTCCCATTTTTACGAATCATAGGTGAATCTAGTCGCTCTTTATGATTGTAAAACTGAAAAGCATATCGCCCCTTCAAGCAAGTATGTCCTTGATTAACTTTTGCGTCCATTGGAGCTTGAATACTTTTTATAGCATCGCCTACTTTGGATACTTCCAAATTGCATCCTACTCCACAATAAGTACAAATGGTACGCACCTTTTCAGTATTGGCTATCGACTTAGATTGGAAAATATCAGATATAGCAGAAGTCGGACAAGCTTGGGCACATGCCCCACAACTCACACATTCAGAATCTGCAAAAGTTTGTTCCATCCCTTTGATAATATGACTATCAAAGCCACGTCCTGCGATTCCCAAGACCAATTGTCCTTGTACTTCATCACAAGCACGCACACATCTATAACAATTGATACATTTGGACATATCACTTGTCATATACGCGTGACTTAAATCTTTTTGTTTGTCCAAATGGTTGGCACCTTCTGGATATCTAACGGAAGTAATTCCCACCGTTGCGGCTACGGTTTGCAACTCACAATTGCCATTCACCTCACAGGTCAAACAATCCAAAGGATGGTCTGTTAGTACCAATTCTATGATATTTTTACGTAATCGTTGGATGTCTTCGGTATGTGTATGCAGGTGCATACCTTCCGAGACCATGCTGTGACAAGATGCCATCGCTTTGGTGCGTCCCCCTTCTTCTAGAGCTACATCTATGGTACACATTCTGCATGAGCCAGAAGGCTTCAAGTTGGGTGCATCACAGAGAGTGGGGACATAGGTTTGTCCTTTATGTCGTTTGATGAAGGAGAGCATTGTTTCTCCTTTTTCAAATGTGAATGGTTGGTTGTTTATGTATGCGATCATTATAATAAGTTATAAAGTTATTTTAGTTATTGAGAGTTATGAAGTTCTAGGCTATATACTTTTTTAGTTACCTTAATCTTAAACCAAGCTAACAGCTAAAAATTTAAAGAAATTCCTAAATTATAACCTTTGTTATTGATATGTAAGCTTATTTGTTTTGCTGAATTATATATACTTATAGAATTTAAAACATTTTTTTTACCCGAATAATACAGAATCGTTCCAATAACACTTCCACTTACACCCCCGATCCATTGCCAAGTATATGGAGGATTTCCTTCAGCATAGCTTTGGGCGGATATAAGTAACAATAAAAAAGATGGAATTGCAATAATATTTCCGATAACAATTTTACTTTTCCCTTTTGAATACTCCATAAAAGCAATTTCATTTTGCTTAACGATACGCTTAAATTCTTTCTTTGAAATTATTGTTGCATTTGATGAATAAGTAGTTTTTAAAAGACCATAATCAATACTCAATTTTTCATTTTGTGCAAAGCTGCTAGTAACAACTAACAATAAGAAATAAATCAAATAAATTATTTTTTTCGCTTCCATGTATAAATTCGCTATTAATTTAGTTATTAAAAAATTCAGTTATAAAGTTCTAGTTGGGATATACATTCAATCTAAACTTTAACTCTTCCACAAGATTTAAGAATTGCAAATAAAATACGTCCAATTTCATTTACTTTTTTTGTCAAATCATCAAATTCTTCTTTCTCCATATAATCTGTATCGTAAAGTAATTTTATCCAAAACTTAGTCTCTAAACACTCTTTATAGGCTATTGACATTTTTGCTGAAAAGTCATTTTTAGAAATACCTCCATTTGCCTCAACAATATTTGCAGAAATGGATGTTCCTGATTTTAAAATTTGCTTTGAAAGTACATATTCATTTTTTGCAACTAGTTTTTTATAAAAAAAGACAATATCAACTGAAAATGGATATGCCTTTTGATATACTTTACTATTTTTTAAATCATTCATAAACAACTCTTTTAACTTTTTAACTCCTTAACTTTTTAACTCCTTAACTCCTTAACTCCTTAACTCCTTAACTCCTTAACTTTTTAACTCCTTAACTCCTTAACTCCTTAACTTTTTAACTCTGAAAACTTAAAGCAGTCTCCTCACCAAAATAATCCAAAGCATTCCGCACCGGCAAAGGAATCCCTCCCCCATGTGCACAAAGAGATCCAGTTTTTAAAGTATGCAATAAATCATCAAAAAGAGTCCTATCTATCTTATAATTCGTATCATTTGCCTTTTCTATTAATTCATAGGCACGTTGCGTTCCCAATCTACAAGGAAAACACTTCCCACAACTTTCGTCCTTAGCAAATTCCATCAAATCTTGGAGATAAGTCATCATCTTCATTTTTGTAGGAATACAAACAATAGACGCATGTCCCAAGAGAAAACCATTTTCATTGAATGATTCAAAATCTATATTCAAATCTTTTATTTTATGAATGGGCACAATTCCTCCTAAAGGACCACCAATATGCAGTCCTTTGACTTCCTTTTTAAAGCCACCGCCCAATTTTTCTACTACAGTTTCGAGCGGAGTCCCCATATCCACCTCATAGATTCCTGGATTATTGAAAAAGCTATCCAAGGAAACGAGTTTTGTTCCAGATGAGCGTTTTGTTCCAATTTTAGCGTAAGCTTCTCCCCCATTTTCCATGATATAAAAAAGTGCTGCTAAGGTTTCTACGTTATTGACGACCGTTGGTTTTCCAAACAATCCATCTTGAGTGGGATACGGTGGTCTGGTTCTTACTTCAGGTCGTTGTCCTTCGATAGAATTGATCAAAGCCGTTTCTTCTCCACAAATATATGCGCCTTGGGCTTTGATGATTTTCAAATCAAAATTAAAACCAGAATCTAGGATATTTTTTCCAATTAATTTTTCCTTCCTTAACTTATCAATGGCTTTTTGAATAATAACAACAGCATCGGGATATTCTGCTCTGATGTACAATATCCCCCAATTGGCACCCATCACATATCCTGCTGCCATCATGCCTAGCAAGACCATATATGGTTGTTTCTCAAGTAAATATCTATCGGAATACGCTCCAGGATCACCTTCATCTGCATTGCAAATGATAAATTTGGTATCGTTTGGAGTATCTCTTGCTGATTTCAATTTAAATGCCATCGGGAATCCTGCACCACCTCGTCCACGGATATTTGATGATTCAATTTCATTCAATACTTTCTCGCTCCCCATTTTGAATACTTTTGACAAAACCGTTGCAAAAGCGGTCATTTTGATGCCTTTTTGAGTCAAAACTTGGTGATTGTATGCAAACATATTATAGGCATCTGATCCATCAAAAGACTTCCCTTTGATAATCTTTTTTATATCTTTTTTAGAAACGTCTGAATAATTTTTCCCTTCAAAATGAAAGGCTTTATTTTCATGACAACGACCCAGACAAGTCATGTGACCTATTTCATCCTTATCAAAATACTTCCCAAGGCGTTTGGTCAATTTTGCTTGTTTACCCGAATTTTTACAAGCAGACCCATTACATACATAGACTTTTTTGTTTTTATTATCGGGTTTCATAAAGTCGTAGAAAGACATGGCTCCATAGGTATTGGCCGTTCCCATGAGAAATTCATCTGCTAATTTTGCTAATTCTTTCTTTGAAATTGTACCTTCTTCAAGAGCGAGTTTACCCATTTTATCAAATAGGTTGTCTTGTATTCCCTTTCGTCCTGATAGTTCACTTAAATTTTTTGACATGTTTTGCTTTTTCTTTCTGTAAAAGTAGGGAAAATTTGGGGAAACTTTAAAATGGAGAGCGCTTAAAAGAATTTTATAAACTATTCATCATAATGAAATCTACATTGTATTATTGAACATTTTTGATCTACTCCTTTTTTTCCAGATACTCGGTATACAAGTCTATGTTCATGTGAAATTCTTCTGGACCAAAAGCCTTTCAATCCATATTTTAGTGGTTCTGGTTTTCCAATTCCCTTAAACGGATTTTTTTTTATAGCCTTTATTAGTTCTTTAATTTTTACCACTTTTTCACTATCCATTTCAATCCAATATTCAAAATCTTCCCATGCTTTTTTTGTAAATTCTATTTTCATCTATACAATTTAATCATCAAGAGAAAAAGAGACTGTTTCGCCATCCTTCAATTCCTTTATTGAATCTTCTAACCTACTCCTATTTTTTGAACTTGATAATAAAAAATCTGTTTCTTTTAAGGCATTGTATTCTCTAATTGACATTATTACAATGGCATCATCGTCATTATTATTTCTAGGTACAATGATTACTTCCATTGATTTACTGACGCTATCAAAGTAATATTTCATCTTAGACCTTAATGAACTTATGGTAATTGCTTTCATACTTTCAATTAATTATTTAAACGTACCCACTAATGTACAAAATTATGTACATCTTTTCAAGTAAAAGCTATTTTTATTTCAATACACATTATAAATGCGGTCTTCACAGATATTCCACAACATAACCTGCCCCGCCTACGTC
>CAMZLN010000179.1 GCA_947311465.1 uncultured Saprospiraceae bacterium | reverse complement strand
TATTGAATATGCATCCTAAGGTTAGTCCAGAATTAAAATTTGAAGTAGTTGCAGATTAATTGATGTCACTATTTTTAAAATATAAAGAGGCTGTTTGATGAAATTCAAGCAGCCTTTTTTGTTTCTACTCTTTCAATAATCGTTTTGTATTGAATTAATTATTCATGACGCAACGCATCAATCGGATCCAATTTGGATGCTTTCAATGCAGGGTAAATTCCTGATATTAATCCTACA
Source organism: uncultured Saprospiraceae bacterium (assembly GCA_947311465.1). GTDB lineage: Bacteria > Bacteroidota > Bacteroidia > Chitinophagales > Saprospiraceae > CAMZLN01. The sequence continues at coordinate 4,456 of CAMZLN010000179.1, read as the reverse complement.
ATAATAGATAGTACAATCCCTAATATGGACCATGCCCAAGGCATATGAAAACTCCCTCCTAGGGCAACAGATACCCCAAATCCAATTAATATTCCAAGTAAAATGCCTAATATTCCTCCTGCTTGACACAAAATAACTGCCTCAGTCATAAATTGGATGAGTATATTTTTTCGAGTAGCGCCTAGGGCTTTTATAATACCTATTTCTCTTGTCCTTTCCGTTACAGAAACTAACATTATATTCATTAATCCAATTGCTGCTCCGAATAGAGTAATCAATCCTATCGAAATGGCACCCATTTGAATTTGTACAGTGTTTTCTTTGAGCATTTTTGCAATACTATCACTTTTTTTGATTTCAAAATCGTTTTCTTGACCGATTCGAAGTGAACGAATATTCCTAAAAGTGCCGATTGCACTTCCAATGGCTCCTTGTAAATCTTCAACACTTTTAGCATGAATACTTATTTTGTAATTTCTTCTAGCGGAGCCATAAATATTTTTCGCATTGGTTACTGGAATATATACTCCACTATCATTGCTGCTTGCTGTCGAACCTTTTGAGGCTAGTATTCCAATGACTTTATATTTTCTACTTGAAATGGATATATTTTTATTGATGCCATTTTTATATTTCTTTCCAAACATTTTTTTTGCAATATCTACTCCCAGAATAGCTTTTGCAACGCCAGAATTTATTTCCACAGACGAAAAATTTCTTCCATTTTCGATGTCAAGTCCTTGAACATTTAAATAATTTTCATCTATTCCTTGGACCATGACATTTGGGTTGGACTTTTTATCTTTATGGGAAATTGTGGCAATTTGAGTTCCAAATAGGGAAACTGTTACTGTGGCCGGGAATTGATACTTATCTTTTAATTCCATTGCTTGAGCAAAAGAAATCACTGCTCCTTGTTTTTTTGTTTTTCCTTTTGAATGTCCTCTACTTCCCGACATTCCAGAGGGTTGAATACTAAATGAATTTGCACCTAATCGAGAAAAATTGTCATTCATAGAATAAATAATACTATCAATTGCTGTCAAGATACCAACCAATGCCATTAATCCAAATGCAATAATCAACAAGGTCAAGACTGATCTTAAAAGATTGGTCTTGACATTATTGATTGCAATTCTGAATACTTCAACTAATTTCATGTTCGAGTAATTTTTTTTCAATTCCTAAATGTAGAAATAAAATTAGAAAAGCTCTAGATATTTAGACTAACATACCAAATAAATCGAAGGTAATAATGAAAAGTCTTTTTTTTACAAGTAGTTGGGCGAAATATATCAAAAAGATATGGAAAAATATGTGTCTAGTGGTGCATCTCTTAAGTTCTACATCGTTAAATAAATAGAACGATTTCTTTCTAATTCTCTAAAAAATGGATCATTCAAATCTTTTATAAATCGAATATATTCTCCAGTAGATTTCATTTCTGGTCCAAGATTTTTATCCACATTTGGAAATTTATCAAAAGAAAATACTGGTACTTTAATGGCATAGCCTTCCAATTTATTTATCATCTCAAAATCTTTGAGCTTTTTTGTACCCAACATGATTTTTGTCGCTATTTGGATATAAGGAATATTGTATGCTTTTGCAATAAATGGAGTCGTTCTTGATGCTCTTGGATTTGCTTCAATAACATATACATTCTCATCTTTAATCGCAAATTGGATATTAATCAAGCCTTTTGTATTCAAAGCAAGCGCCAACATTTTAGTATATTTCTTCATTTTATCTAGCACTTCATCGGATAGACTATAGGTTGGAAGTACTGCGGAACTATCACCAGAATGAATTCCTGCGGGTTCGATGTGTTCCATTATACCCATGATATATACATCATCTCCATCACAGATTGCATCTACCTCAGCTTCTTTTGCCCTTTCGAGAAATTGATCAATGAGCACCTTGTTATCTGGCATGTGTTTGAATATACTTAAAACATGTCTTTCCAATTGTTCATCGTTGATTACAATTCTCATTCTTTGTCCACCTAAAACATAGGATGGTCGAACTAAAACAGGATATGAAACTCGTTCAGCAACATCTAGAGCTTCGTCTACATCATCTGCAACTCCATAATTTGGATATGGAATACCCAGCTCTTTTAATAAATCAGAAAAACGTCCTCTATCTTCGGCTAAATCTAAGGACTTATAATCTGTACCGATAATTTTAATTCCTTTTTTAGTTAACGTTTCTGCTAATTTCAAGGCGGTTTGCCCACCCAATTGTACGATAACACCTTCTGGCTTCTCTAAATCTAAAATAGATTCTAAGTGTTCCCAAAAAACAGGTTCAAAATATAATTTATCAGCAACGTCAAAATCCGTGGAAACCGTTTCTGGATTGCAATTAATCATGATTGACTCATAACCTTCTTCTTTTACTGCCATTAATCCATGAACACAACAATAGTCAAATTCAATTCCTTGACCAATTCGATTCGGTCCAGAACCTAAAATTATAATTTTTTTATTATCTGAAGGAATACTTTCATTTTCTTCATCAAAAGTAGAATAGAAATAAGGGGTCTGTGCTTCAAATTCTGCAGCACAGGTATCCACCATTTTATATACTCGATTTATATTTAGCGCTTTTCTTTGTTTGGTAACATCTTGTTCAGAAACCCGCAACAACCAAGCAATCTGTGCATCTGAATATCCATATTGCTTAAGCTTCGTAAAAAATGCTCTTGGAATATCTTCAGGGATATTAAATTGCATCAACTGTTTTTCAATATTGACTAACAACTTTATTTGATTTAAAAACCAAGGATCAATTTTGGTGAGATTGTGGATTGACTTGACGGGAACTCCCAATCTCATGGCATCTTTTACTCTATAAATTCTATCATCACTTACATTTTGTAATCTATCCAGAATGTCAGACGTTTTGATCCATTCTTTTTTATCTGCTCCAAGACCCATTCTGTTGTTTTCTTGGGATTGACATGCTTTTTGAAGTGCTTCAAGGAAATTTCTTCCGATTGCCATAACTTCACCAACTGACTTCATTTGTAATCCTAAAATATGGCTTGATCCATAAAATTTATCAAAATTCCATCTTGGCATCTTTACAATAACATAATCTAATGTGGGTTCAAAAAATGCAGATGTAGTTTTGGTAATTTGATTTTTTAATTCATTTAAGTGATATCCTAAAGCCAATTTTGCTGATATTTTTGCAATGGGATAACCCGTTGCTTTACTCGCCAATGCAGATGAACGTGATACTCTTGGATTGATTTCAATAACTATCATATCTTCCGTTTCAGGATCTACAGCAAATTGAATATTGCATCCTCCTGCAAAATTTCCTAAGGAACGCATTGCTTTGATAGATTGATTTCTCATTTTCTGATAAACAGTATCTGGAAGTGTCATTGCAGGAGCAACGGTGATACTATCTCCTGTATGTATGCCCATTGGATCAAGATTTTCTACCGTACAGATAATTACTACATTATCATTGGAATCTCTCAAAAGTTCTAATTCATATTCTTTCCAACCTAAAACTGCTTTTTCTACTAGGACCTCATGAGTTGGTGAGGCTTCTAGTCCTCTTCTTAGTAAAACTTCAAATTCTTCTTGGGTATGTACAAATGCCCCACCTGCCCCACCTAATGTGTAGGATGCTCGTATCACTAAAGGAAATCCAATTTTTTGCGCAGCATTTTTTCCTTCAAGCATTGAATTTGCTATGAAAGATGGAGCAACCATGAAGCCAAGTTCGACCATTTTTTGTTTAAATGCTTCTCTGTTTTCAGTAAGCTCAATGGCATCCAAATCTACCCCAATTAATTCGACATTATATTTTTCCCAAACGCCTTGCTTTGCAGCTTCTATAGTTAGATTCAATGCTGTCTGCCCACCCATAGTAGGTAAAACTGCATCAATTTGCCGTTCTTCTAATATTTGAATAAGACTTTCAACTTCTAATGGTAGTAAATATATGTAATCAGCCATTACGGGATCTGTCATTATAGTTGCAGGATTTGAATTGATCAGTGATACTTCAATTCCTTCTTCCCGCAATGATCTTGCAGCTTGAGATCCAGAATAATCAAATTCACAAGCCTGTCCTATTACGATTGGGCCGCTTCCTATAATAAGGACTGATTTAATTGAGTGATTTTTAGGCATGGATTCTTTAATTTTCAACAAAGATATGAAACTCAATTGATATGTGCTTTAGGAACTGTGAAAAAATAAATCTACATTTTTAACTAATTCTTTGCTCCAATAGTCTGTTAGGAAATTTGATATAAAAACTATTCTGATATGCCTGCCGGCGGCTTTCTTTTTGTGCCTGCCTACCAAATGGTATAGTCTATCTTCCATTTAGGTAGGGCAATGACAAAAAGAAAGCCGCCGGCAGGCTTATCAGAATAGTTTTTATATCAAATTTCCTAACAGACTATTGGAGCAAAGAATTAGTT
>CAMZLN010000178.1 GCA_947311465.1 uncultured Saprospiraceae bacterium | reverse complement strand
TGAAATAGGATAAGGTCCAAACATTTTTATGACATTGTAATCTCCAGTACTGCCATCATTGCTCGTCCATGTAGCACCCGTATTGCTTCCCGTAACTTTTAATTCAAAGGTGAAAGTATCATCATTTGGATCTAAGGGGGTATTGTTGTCGTGGCAAAGGATATTCGTTGTAGTAGCAGCGATTTGACAGGTGTTGGAGCAGGTAGTTGGCGGTACAACTTCAACTTCCGTCATACAATTGGCATCAGCCCCGTCTGTAATTTCTAAATTTACATTGCCATTTGAAATAGGATAAGGTCCAAACATTTTTATGACATTGTAATCTCCAGTACTGCCATCATTGCTCGTCCATGTAGCACCCGTATTGCTTCCCGTAACTTCCATTTCAAAGGTGAAAGTATCATCATTTGGATCTAAGGGGGTATTGTTGTCGTGGCAAAGGATATTTAAAACGGTAGTTGAAATACTACAATCATTAGAACAAGTTTGTGGTGGCGAAACTTCCATTTCACCAGATTTACAATTTGAATCCTCCTTATCCGAAAAGGTTAAAAATAAATTTCCACTACCGATGGAATAAGGACCCAAGTTTTCAACTTGCCCAAATGCTCCATTTGAATTATAAACATCATTGACAACCCAACCCATTGCCCCCGTATTTAATCCAGTCACTTCAACATCAAAAGTAAACGTATCATCATCAGGATTGGAAGGTGTCCCGTGATTATCGCAAAGTATATTGCTCAAAACTGGAGTAATTACACACAAATCAGAACAAGTTTGCGGAGCACTCACCGAAATAAGTGTCGCACAGCTTTCATAATCATTATCGAAAATTTCAAAATTCATATCACCAGCACTAATATCAAATGGACCAAAAGTGGTCTTATTTCCATAAGATCCAGAAACGACTCCCACTTGAATTGTATTCCAACCCGTCCCATTGCCATTTTTAACAACTTCCATGTCAAAAGTAAAAGTATCATCGCTTGGATCAGAAAGAGTTGCATGATTATCACATTGAACATTGGTAATCGTAGCAGTCAATTCACAATTACAAATATCTTTAATTTCTTGTTCTGAATTGCAATCTATTTTATTGTCATGAATATCCGTAATTCGATCAAGAACATCCAAATAATCGCAAACAGATTTGATAGCACAAACCGACAAATTTGAATTTTCAAAAATATGCAGCGTATCAATACCTGCTGCATCAATATTTTTTATAGGTGTAATATCAGTCAAAAATGCATCATAATTTAACTTTATATATCCATTAATAGATGTCAAATTTTCAAGTCCTTTCAAACTTTTCATATAATAATTACTACCCACGTACAAACTACCATTGATGGAAGTATTCCCTTCTAAACCAATTAGATTTTGCAAAGTATCGTTGCTTCCTACAAAAATCCCATTTGCAATATTAGCATTTCCCAAAGCAGCAATTGTGGACAACGAATCATTGTGACCAATCCAAATATAACTCCCAATGGAAGAAAGATTATTGACACCTTGAAGGGATTTGATTTGTGGATTTTGCTCTACGATAAAGAAATCTCCAATGGAGTTTAAGCGAGTTACGCCAGTCAAACTGGTCATTTTTTCATTCCAGCCAATATAAAACCCACCCAAAACGGATTCTAAATTCCCAAGACCATTGAGATTGGTTAAGTCCAAATTACCACCTATTGTCAAATTACCATCCACTCTTTTGATATTCGACAATCCATATAGATTATGAATATCATTTGAAACAGATTCTAAAATAGTAACATTACCGCCAATATTTTTACAATTTGGATGATTTACTTTAAAGTCATCAATTTCTTGCTGTGAAGAAAATGTCACACCACTTATGTAACACGTTTGAGCATGCAGATTTAAGGAAAAGATAAAAATCCCTAAAACAAGTATTAGTTTATTCATAATTACGTCCTTTTGTTTTATTAAAAACAATTTATTGTTTTCACCAAATAACTTTCAAATGATTGGGCCATTTAGAAATTTGGGTTTTAATAGAGTCAAGTGTATGGTTATCTTCAATAAAATACCAACTCACCACTTTACTCGTAATCGTTTTATCCTGTGGGTAATGGAAAAATAAAATAGATTTCAATTGGGGATATTTTTGAGGAATATCTCGAAGCGCATCAGCAAACCATTTTCCACGATCACCACCAACGACAAGGGATCCAAATTCAGTAATCATCAGCGGTTTTCCGTAGGCACTAAATTGTTTATAATTATTACCAAACAATTCATCAAAAGTCCACCACTTACTCCAAGTTGCGGCAGTTCCAAAATTCAAAACTCCAATACCAACATAATCCACATATTCATCTCCAGGATAAAAAGCATCAAAATATCCATAGGCTGGATGGGGTGCCCATATCCAAATTACATTATGCACATCCAAGGAATCAAATACATGATAAACATGTTTCCAAGCATCTACAAAATCTTCTGGCTTGTTATTTTGTGGTCCCCATGGATACCGATAAGGATCATTCATCTCATGACCAAAACGTAAAAAAAATGGCTTTTTGATTGATTTCGCATCCTTTGCCCATTGTTCTACATACACATCATAAACGCCATTTGCTATTGCCTTTAAACTACCTTTTCCACGTTTTTCTGCAACAGGAATACCTGGAAATTTTGCTTCATCAAAATCATTCAACCAAGGCTCCCAAGTAACCACAGGAGTTGATCCTAAATTAAGAATTGTCTTTACTGCCAAATTCGGAAATTGCTCTGTTTTTTTACTACCCCAAGCATTATAAATATGAATTAAAGGCAATACAGTTTCCAAAGAATCTTCCAAATTTATAATCTTTTCAAAAGATTCTGGGTCAGAATTATCCGTAGCTCCCAATAAAATGGCCGATGGATTTTTAAGTGCATAGATATCATCTCTTATAGATTTAAAAACTCCCAACTTATCTCTACGCTTATCTTCTCGTTGACTAATAATCAAGGCATTCTCTGCTTCCAAAATATTCTCTTCTATCCCTCCCAACAAATTTCGTAATGGCCCCTTGGATTTATTACCAGCTATAGAAAGCACATAAACGAGTAAGAGTCCAATAGCAAAGGCTCCAAATATAAATAATATCCTATAGGTTGATTGTAATTTCATATTTTTATTATTGATCCACTTTTTAACTTTTAACTTTATTACTAATCACTTCTTCAATCCCAGCCCCTAAATCATACATTGGTACAAAGCCCAAATCCTTACGAATTTTAGCATTATCCCCCACCATATTCCACACTTCATTTTCACGATAAGGCAATGCTCCAAATACAATATCCGATTGACTGTTTAAAGTAGATTTCACTTTTAGCACCAATTCCTTTAAAGAAACAGCCTGTCCACTGCATAAATTATATATTTCATTATTAGCTTCATGCTTAGCGGTGAGTATCAATCCATTGATTACATCATTCACATACAAAAAATCTCGTTTTTGTTCACCTTTTGTCATTTCAAAGGGCTTGTTTTCTGTCAAAGTATTGATCATTTGTGGGATGAAAAACTGAGGAGACATTTGCTTTCCGAAGAAATTAAATATTCGAAGGATTGTAAATTTCTTTCGATACGTTTTACTAAATGTTTGAATGAAATTTTCAGCAAAAAGTTTTGTCAAAGAATAAGGTGAAGTTGGAGCTGGAATTTTATTTTCATTAAAAGGGGGCACATTATCCCCATAAATTTCACTAGTACTTGCGAAAATAAAATGCTCATAATCCCTATTTTTCAAAGCATTTAATAGATGGATAGTTCCATTGAGATTTACATTATGAATATTTTGGTAATCATCAAAATTTCTTGCACGATTCAATGAAGCAGCCAAATGAAAAATAATATCTGGTTGAATAAGATCAAGCATAGTCTCAACGATTTCCTTATCAGTTAAATCAAAAAGGAAAATATTACTCCCTAGCTCACCCGCATCACCAAATTTGTCAATCACAAAAACATTGGCCTGCTCTTTTTTCAATTGAGCCACCAAATGTCTTCCCAAATAGCCATTTCCTCCCGTTACCAAAACCCGTTTATCTTTCAAATCTATTTTGCCCATTCTATCTTCATTTTTTTAGCAGAAGCTACATAATTATCAATATCCTTATCTGTATTAATAATGCCATTTTCATAATAATTTTTATACCACCCAATGGTTCTGTCTAGGGTTTCAGTTATATCCCAAACAGGCTTCCATTTCATAATTTTATTGGCTTTAGAACAATCCAACATTAATAAATTGGCTTCATGATGTTCTGATTTATTTTTACTAAATTCAGGGATAACTGCATCCCAAATTTTAGAAGATAATTTAGAAATTTCACCTACAGAAAGATTACTTCCCATATCAGGACCAAAATTCCAACCATCTGCATATGCTTGATTTCCTTCCAAGAGTTTCCATCCTAAAACCAAATAACCACTCAAAGGTTCCAAAACATGTTGCCACGGACGAGTAGCTTTTGGATTTCGAATCAATACAGATTTTCCTTCATGAGCAGCCTTCATCATGTCTGGAACCAATCTATCTACTGCCCAATCTCCTCCCCCAATCACATTTCCTGCACGACCACTTCCCAATAAAACATGATGAGAATTGCCATACTCTTGGATATTAAAAAATGAATTTCGATAAGAAGCGGTCAACAATTCAGACATCCCTTTTGATGCACTATATGGGTCATAACCACCCATGCGATCATTTTCACGATAGCCCCAAATCCATTCTTTGTTTTCATAACATTTGTCACTAGTAACATTTACAATTGCCTTGATAGAATCTACTTTGCGACACGCTTCATACACATTTAATGTACCCATAATATTGGTAGAAAAAGTCTCAACAGGATCATCATAAGAAGGGCGAACCAAGGCTTGAGCCGCCAAATGAAATACAATATCTGGTTGTACTTTATTCATAAAATCAAGCATGGTTTCTGCATCTCTTAAATCCGCATGAACTTGATTAATCTTTGTATCAAGCAAATTGATATGACTCGGCTGGCTAACTGGTGGAAGTGAATATCCATAGACATCAGCCCCCATTTTTTCCAACCAAATACTCAACCAAGATCCCTTAAATCCTGTGTGTCCAGTCACAACGACCTTCTTTTTTTTATAAATTCCCCCAAAAAGGGATTCAAAATTTACCAAGTTTTCCATTTTGCCTTATTTTCTTTCCACATTTTATTTAATTGTACATTGTCACGAAGTGTATCCATAGGTTTCCAAAATCCGTAATGTTTGAAAGCATACAATTCTCCGTCTTTCGCCAAATTTTCCAAAGGAGCTCTTTCAAAAATTGTAGAATCCCCTTCCAAAATATAATCAAATACTTTGGGCTCACAAACAAAAAATCCCGCATTGATCCAGCCACCATCTCCTTTGGGCTTTTCTAAAAATGCGTCCACTCTTTCATCATCTTCTCCAAATGCTACTCCACCAAATCTACCTTCAGGTTGAACGGTTGTCATGGTCAAAGCCTTTCCATGTCCATTATGAAAAGCTACTAATTTTTTAATATCAACATTTCCAACACCATCTCCATAAGTAAGCATAAAAGGCTCATCTCCTACTACATCTTTGGCACGTAAAACACGTCCACCAGTCATGGTATGAAGCCCTGTATCCAACAAAGTAATTTTCCAAGGTTCTGAATTATTATTTAAAATCTGAACTTCATTTTTAGCAATATCAATTCGAATATCACTTTGATGATAAAAATAATTGATAAAATACTCTTTGATAACATGCCCCTTATAACCAAGAAGTACTACAAAATCATCATACCCATAATTGCAATACAATTTCATAATGTGCCACAAAATCGGTTTTCCTCCAATTGTCACCATAGGTTTTGGTTTTAAGGAAGTTTCTTCACTAAGACGTGTACCAAAGCCACCTGCCAAGATTAGTGTTTTCATATTTTCTATTTAAAAAATTAAAAAATCATTTTTTTTCATCAACCGATATTTTATTAACATCGACATGATCCCAAGGAATATCTTCTTTCATACGCATTGCTTCCATGGCAGCCAAAATCCCACCAGAAGACTGAATAAAAGCCAATAATAAAAAACCTAGCATACCCCAAGTTCGAGTAGATGTAAATATCAACTCACTCTCTGGTACAAAATATTTTCTATCAAAAAAAACAAGGATAACCGAAAGCACAAACAAGAGATTATACCAAATCAAAGGTCTAGCAAAAGGTGTAATACTCCCTATAACTGCTTTTTTTGCAGTAGGGATATATGGAATTTTATAATTGAGCAAAGATAAAATAAACGCTAAAAAATAAATAGGCCAAAGCGAATATTTCAAGATCATTCCCTTCCAATGAAATCCCCTCTCCATTTCTGGATGCACCAAAAACTTTTGGATATAAAGATAGATAATCAAAGCAATTATGGCGATAGGAGTTCCCTTGATTAAAAATTCTGCAAAATCCATATTGGCTGGAATTATACCCGTAAAAAAGTAAAAAGGAGGAATCAATATAAAAAACAAGGTCATCAAACCTGTAAAATAATAAAAAGAAATCGCCCCATAAGAAACCTTCTGCCAAAAGGTGAATTTTTTAAACAACTTCGGGTAATCCACAAATAATACTTCAAAAACACCTCGTGACCATTTTAACTGTTGTTTAGCAAAAGAGCCAAAATCTTCTGGAACCAATCCTCGATTCACAATCACAGGATTATACACAGATTTCCATCCTGCTGCATGTATTCTCATAGACGTTACAAGATCCTCTGCCAATGCTTCTGCATGCCCACCAATACTATCAAAAGCCTTTCGCCTAAAGGTGCAGTTCGCCCCAATCGCTACACTTGCCCCATAACCGTACATTGCCATTTGTGTAGGTCCATAGAAAGTATAAGTTTGCTCCGCAGCACCCGCCGCTGTAAAAGATCGGTACTGATTATAATACCCTTGAGAAACTTGAACAAAACCTACTTTTTCATCTTCAAAAAATCCCAAAGTTTGATCCAAGAAATTGGGAAAAGCAATATGGTCTGGGTCTAAAATCAAAATAAATTCTTCTTGAGTCATATCCAAAGCCTTATTCACTTTACCAGCCTTAGCTCCAGGCAAATTTGCTAAATCCAAAAACACCACACCATATTTTTCAGCAACTGCTTTAAAGGCGGAATCTTCTGTACTATCCAAAAGATAGGTCGTATGCGGATAAGTGACATTTTGAAGTGCCTTTAATGTTTTTTCATACATTGAAATAGGCTCTCCAGGAGCACTAGTCGTAAATATTGCTACTGTCAGTCCATCCTTTGGCGTAGGTACATCAATTGGCTTTTTAATTCCTAAATAACCAATCCAAATCAAAACAATTCTAAAAACACCATACCAAAAGAAAGTGCTCAACACCACAAACAAAGGAAAATTCAAAATATGTTTTCCTTGAAACCACCATTCCATCAGATTGATTATACTTGCAATTCCAGCCACAGAAAGCACCAATAAAATGAACTTATCATACATTTTAATATCCTTGGCTTTGCGAAACTGCCACATATCTGATGGAGATATTTTCTTCATCCTAAAAAAGCATTTTGGATTTAACCCAACTTGAAAATAGCCCACCATAAAGCGTTGTATTTCAACTAG
>CAMZLN010000177.1 GCA_947311465.1 uncultured Saprospiraceae bacterium | reverse complement strand
TATAGATGTGAGCGATTTATCTTTGGTGATTAATTTTGATTTGCCTAATGTTCCTGAGACTTATGTTCATCTACAGTACAAAATGAAAGTGCCAATCCACTTGCTTTTGCACGCCCTGTACGACCAATTCTATGAACATAAGTCTCAGGAACATTAGGCAAATCATAATTAATCACCAAAGATAAATCGCTCACATCTATACCCCTTGCAGCAATATCAGTAGCAATCATGACACGAATCTTACCTTCCTTAAAGCCTTTCAAAGCTTTTTGACGTGCATTTTGAGATTTATTACCGTGAATTGCAGCAGCTCTTATTTCGGCTCTTGCCAATTTCTTCACAATCTTATCCGCCCCATGTTTTGTTCGAGAAAACACTAAAACAGAAGGATGCGCATCCATTTCTAATAAATAAATCAACAATTTTATTTTATCATGTTTCGCAACAAAGAACAAAGATTGTTCAACTCGTTCTGCTGTTGCTTGTTGCGGCTTTATCGTCACCGTTTCATAATCTGCGAGAATACTACCAGATAATTCCTTAATCTTTGGAGGCATGGTTGCCGAAAAGAATAAGGATTGTCTTTTTGCAGGTAATAATCTCAATAATTTTTTAATATCATGAATAAAACCCATTTCCAACATCTGATCTGCTTCATCCAACACGAAGTATTCAATATGTTGTAATGTAATAATTCCTTGTCCAATCAAGTCTAAAAGTCGTCCAGGAGTAGCCACTAAGATATCTATTCCGCCTCTCAATTTTGTGACCTGCGCTCCTTGTTTAACGCCCCCAAAAATCACTGTCGTTTTCAATGAAGTATTCTTTCCATAGTAAACAAAATTATCTGCCACTTGAATTGCCAACTCCCTTGTAGGAGTCACAATCAGTGCTTTTATACGCCTTTTTCCTTTGAAATTAGCATTTCGTCTATCCAATTCAATATTTTGAACAATTGGAATTGCAAAGGCAGCAGTCTTACCTGTACCCGTTTGAGCGACGCCCAACAAATCCTTTTTTCTCAATAAAATAGGAATAGATTGTTGCTGTATCGGAGTAGGCTCTTTATACCCCTTGGTTTCCAATGCTTTTAATATTGAAGGGATTATGTGTAATTCTTGAAATGTCATATTTTTTTATTTGTGGGTGCAAAGGTAGGGGATTTTATTGAGAATGTTTAATATGGAATCTTGTGTTCTAAATTTCATGGAGAAATAATGCTAAAACTAGTGTTTGAACAGAAACTCATCAAAATTAAAAACACTTCTTTTTATGATGTTTTTATTTTTCTCAAAATAATTCAATTGAGTGCATGACATTTTTTACAAACGAGTTAAAATCCCCTATCCGTTAACGGTAAAAAGATTATTTCATAGAATTACCAATCGTATTTTCATACCAAAAAGCGCCCGATAGTCGAATAAGAACAGCCTATAGTTGATTTTCCCATCCAAAAACCAAGACATCAAGCCATCTTGTGAATATTATTAACCAAAATCATATTAGCAATGAAAACAAAAAAATTATTAACTTTCGCATTTTTCATCCTAGTTTTCTTTCTTTCGTTTCAATCTTTTGGAACAAATGGAGAAAATTGCATTGAAATCGAATCGCAACTTAGCTGCAACACACTTACTGTAGCAGCTATTCCTGATGAAACCACCCCCTTTTGTTGTTTTGGAATCTCAGTTACAAATGAAGACCAAGACACTTATGCAGATATAAGAATTACTCCAATTGGTAATTTCTCATTTAGTAATATTAATCTATCAAACAATTGGAGTTTCAACAATTTAGATCCTAATCTAATCTATATTTTTGCTTCCAATGGATTTATTCCAACAGGAACATTTATCCCTGTTAATCTTTGTATTGAAGAATATCCATCAGCTCCACAACAAGTACTTGTAGAATTTATCAATCAAAATGGTGAAATCACTTGTACTAAAACAGTATCGCTAGAATGTCAAAAATGTATAAAATTGGAATATGACGAATTGGTCTGTACTTCCAATGGCTATAGTTTTGATTTTGACTTCACAAATGTTGATGATTTCGATATTGAGACATTAGAAATTGATTTTTTAAGTCCAGGAGGAACGACAGTTTCCCCTACAGTATTAACTTTTAATCCTGGTATTGCTCCAGGTCAAACTGCTAGTAATAACAATTTTACATTTACTCCTCCTGCTGGTGCAACTAGTATCTCTTTCAGCATCAAAGCAACTGGATTTCAAAATTGTTGTGTTTGTACTTCGGATGTAATCACACTTGAATTACCTTCTTGTTGTTCTAATAATCCGTGTGAAAATATCTCAGTAGAAATGAATAATGTATTTGAAGAAGATGGATATTGTTGTTATTCTGTAGATATTGACAATCCGTGTGATGAAAATACTTTCAGAGGAATCAAACTTTCTACACTTGGAAATTATGCACTTAGAACAACATCTACTTCTCCCAACTGGGAATTAGTAAATGTCACACAATCTGAAGCAACTTGGCAACCTACAGCTTCAAGTGGAATTCCAATTGGTAATTTTCAAAGTAAAATCAACTTTTGTGTAGGTGGTATTGATCCAGCCGATATTCCACAACAAATCAAATTATCTTGGCTTGGATTCAATAATGAAACCATTTGTGATACAACGTTAATCAGCCAATGTGATGGAAATCCTGATGATTGTGCAGTTATTTCTGAACCCAATATTTTTTGTACATCACAAGGAAATTATAAAATGGATTGGTTTGTTCAAAACACAAGTTCGTTTACAGCAACTACCATAAACGTAATTAATGTATTCACCAATCCTGTTGGTGGAAATATTTCCTTTACGCCCACTACCCTAAACAATTTAAATCTCACTCCCAATAGCATTCAAGCTATGCCACAATTGGATATCACTAACATGAATCCCGGAGATCAAATCTATTTGCAAATAGAAATGAATGATACATCACCCAATGGAGTTAAACTACACTCTTGTTTTACAGATTTTATTATTCTTTCTGTTCCTGATTGTCCGTGTACAGAACCCTGTGCAGAGAAAAGTTTTACATCAACGGATACAGATGATGGATTCTGTTGCCATGATATCGACATTGAAGTCAATTGTGAAGATATGTTTTACGGAATCGAATTTGAAGTACTTGGAAACACAT
>CAMZLN010000176.1 GCA_947311465.1 uncultured Saprospiraceae bacterium | reverse complement strand
TGGTATCCTAAAAACGTTGAGAAACTTATTTTAATGAGAGCTATTGCTTTATCAGGAAGATGGGATATTACTATGACTAATTTACAAATAAATACTAAAATTTAGTGGGGGACAGAACCCAATTGCGCCCAAAGGATATTACTCTGTTTTTTATTTAGAAAAAGAAAGTAGAAAGGTCGTAAAATACAAGTTGGTTATCATGGATGCTAACCTGAAGGTGACACATAAAATTGTTATGACCAAGCCAAAAAGGTCTATTTTTTTAGAAGGAAAGTTTAATGGATCTAATTTTTGTTTCACATGGCTTGATGTAAAAGGAAAATCCATTATTTGTGATCTTTACAGTGAATCAGGGAAGAAGTCTGGAAGTTATAAGACACCAATAAAGGCTAATATTATGAAAATGATGATTCAACAGACAGAGTTGGAATCAGGGTTTTATTCAGGAACATTGACTACAGTTGGGTCTGATGGTTTTGCTATTATTTATCCATTAAAAGAGAAAGGGATAAAAGCAAAAGTAGATATGTTCAATAATAAGGGTAAGAAAAAGTGGTCCTATACAACCAACAAGGGCAAAAAAAGCTATGATAATGTTTCATTTATCAATAGTTCGTCAGATTATGTAGTCATTTCAGTTATTTCAAAACCAGGAATGATGAGTGTAAAAAATTCTGGTAATGGAATAATACTAGATGCTAAAAAGGGTAAAAAAACTGGTTCTATAAAGGCGGATAAGTCTAGTTCAATGTTGATTTTTAACGGTGCTAGTTATGATGAATCAACTAAAAATATTCAATTCTATGGCGAAAAAATTGGTAGAAAACCAAAAGGAACTTTAGATATGAACAAGAAGAAAGGACTTTTTGTCAAAACATACGATGGAAAAGGAAAGATTCAAGATAATAAATTTGTTACTTGGTCTAGTATTTTGGCAAAAGTGAAAGGTGAGGATAAAAAACGTCTAAAGGATGGAGCTCAAGTGATGATTCATGAATTTATTAAGACCAAAGATGGTAGATATATTGCTATTGGCGAACAGTATAAAAAGCAGGTAAGTGCACTAGGTGTAGCTTCTACTATTCTAAATAGAGGAGGTGGTGCTTCGGTTGCTAAAATCGTTTTATATAATATGATGGTTTTTGATTTTGATAAAGACCTAAAAATCCAAAAGGTAAAAGTTATTAAGAAAGATAAGTCTAATGTCTTGTTACCATCTGGTTATGGATGGATGAGTGAAGCTAGATTGGGTTTTGTCCTAAAAATGTTTGGACAATTTGATTATAATTTCACTACTGTGAATTCTTCTAAAACAAATTTTGCATCTACCTATACAAGCTATAATAAGGGAAGAGAAAATAAGAAATCTAGATATACTATTGGTGCGGTTTATTTGGATGAAGATAATAACGTGGCAAATGTAAAGTTTAAATTAAAAACTAAGCCTACAAGTTTTGTTACCTTACCTTCCAGTCCAGGTTATATTACTATTTTTGAATATTTTAGAAAAGGGAAGAAAATAGTGATTAGGAAAGAGAAATTGGATATGTAGAAATATTACTTCATAGGTCATGCCGCGTTGAATTCGAGTTCGATTGATACACAGCAGCTGATATGGCAACGCCCTTTCAATGTGGCATGACCCCATTGATTGATTTCTCATCTAATCCTATTTATGAAATCATTCGATCTCAAAAGCAACTTCCTATGTGATACCAAAAAATCATCTATTGGGTCATGTGCCATTGAAGTGATATAACAAAAATAGATAAACCAGTCTACTGATTTATCTATTTTCGTTTTTAACGAATATGTTTTGAATATGTATAAGGGACTAAATTTTATCTAAAAAATTTATATCATTTATAAAGAGCTTATCTCAAGCTTACCTGACGCTCTTCTACCAATTTTCTCAAATTGATCAAAGCATATCTCATTCTACCCAAGGCAGTATTGATACTTACTTGAGTCAATTGTGAAATTTCTTTAAAACTCATATCCGCATAGTGACGTAAAATTACCACTTCTCTTTGCTCATCAGGTAATTGATCTACCAAAGAACGAATTTTTTGATGTGTTTGACTCTGAATGATTTGCGTTTCAGCACTAGGCTCGCTAGTATGAAGAATATCGAAAATATCAAAATCATCTGTCGGTGAAACCGTTGGACGACGCTTGCTTTTTCTGAAATGATCTACACACATATTGTATGAGATACGCATTGCCCATTGTACGAATTTTCCTTCGTGATTATACTTTCCTTTTCTCAGGGTATCAATGATTTTAATGAAAACGTCTTGAAAGATATCTTCTGCCTTTGCTTTATTCTTTACAAATAAATAAATCGAAGTATAAATCTTGTCTTTATGTCTTTTAAGTAATTCTTCAAACGCCTTGTCATTGTTGTCATCTAGATATGACACTATTAATTCTTTGTCATTAAGCTTTGTAACTTGCATAACTATCCTATTTAGAATGAAATAAATAATTTAGTGTAGAAGTTTAAAGTCTATATGATAAAGTTTAATTAAAAAAAAATGATTCTTAAAATCTGTTCGACGTTTGAACAGGTAGAAATTATAATTCAAATATAGGGGAATAATACTTAGGAATCCAGTTTTTGAGAAAAAAAAATTGATTTTAACTTTTTCTTAACATATTTGGGATAATAAAAATAAGTAGCTGTACATGTGTTTTTATGTGTATATTTTTTGAGTGCGTGACAAAATGTGGGAATCCATACCATTTGGTATAGTGCCGCAGCTATGCTGCTAATTCTGATTTTTTTAGCATTTTTAACAGATCAAATAGCACAACATTTGGATAGAGATTTTCAAGTAGCAAAAAAAAGTTTGTAAAACTTTTAAATCTTTATAGGAAAAAATAAAAAGCGTTTTTTATCTTTCACCAAATATGTCGTTGAATAACATCACAACGATCACACAACGCAAGCCTCCAATAAAGTCAATCTCCTCGTTTCTGTATCAAAACTAGCATCAATACCCACAGGAATAGTACATTTATGTAAAATATGTCCAAATGAAAATCCATAAAAGATGGGAATTTCTAAGTCACTAAGCCTATCGACAAATACTTCTTTCAAATTCCATGAATCATCTTTCGATTTTTTCTCACAGCCGTCAAAAACACCCAAAAGAATTCCCTTAGCTTTATCAAGATTTGCGGATTGCCTTAATTGAGTGAGCATTCGATCAACACGATAAGGTTTTTCTTCAATATCTTCAATAAATACAAGTTTATCTGTTGCATCCCAATTGAATTTTGTCCCTGCAACAGCAGCTAACAAAGTCAGATTTCCACCAACAAGTGCGCCTTTCATTTTTCCTGGATTAATCACATAAGGAGAATAAAGATGGTCATCGGATTTTGGATCAAAGTATTCAATTTCTATTTTTGAATCTCCTTTCATTAACACATTTTCAATATTGATTAAGGAGTAAGGATTCATGGTTGACCCCATAGTAGGACCGTGGAAACCGACTAAACCTGTTTTTATAAAAATTGCATGAATCAAGGCCGTGATATCACTATAACCGACTAAAATTTTAGGATTTTTTCGTATCAAATCATAATCTAGCATTGGAATAATTCTAGTGGTTCCATATCCTCCTCGAACACACCAGATTGCATCAACATTCGGATTGGCGAACATCTCATGGATATCTGCTACACGCTCTTGATCTGTAGCTGCCAAGAATCCATTTTTTTTATGAAGATTTTTCGCTTCAATATAGTTAAGGCCTAATGTTTTTAGATTTTCAATGGTATTTTTATAAGTTTTTTCTTTAAAAGCACTTGCGGGGGCAATTAGACCCACAGTATCCCCCTTTTTCAACCTTTTGGGTTTTATAACTTTCATTTGCATCTTAACATTATTGGTTGAAATCGTGTCTGAAGTTACACCACATCCTATTAACGGAATTGCAGCTAATCCTGTCGCAATTTGCTTTGAGAATTTACGTCTATTCATAATGATAAAGTTGGAATTTTGAATAAGGTGGCAAAAAAAGAGAGATGTAGTTCTTACAATTCATTTTTTAGATTCTCCAAGAATTGCTTGATATTTATTAGTTTTTCTTTGATTTTTAGTTTTTCACGATGATATTTTTTGTTATTTTTAATCTCATTTTGAGCACCAGCGATTGTGAAACCACGTACCTTTACAAGATTGAAAATAATTTCAAATTCTTCAATATTCTGGACTGTAAATCGTCTTTCTCCTTTACTGTTTTTGTGAGGTTTTAGATGAGTGAATTCAGTTTCCCAATATCGAACCAAAGATTTGGATACATCAAACAAGCCTGCTACTTCTCCTACGGAGTAGTATCTTTTTGTCAATAGTGTTTTGTCTATGTTTGGCATGTATGTGTAATTTGCAATTGAAGATACTACTTTTATTGAGAAATGCAAAAAAAAATGGAAAGTTGCTATTACCGCAAGGGAGAAATAGTCAATTGTTAACATTTTTTCATTTTCTGGAATAAATCGTATATTTGAATCGTTTTACGAATTTGGCAACAAGATGTCCGATGAAATTGATTATATTTCAGACATATTATCACCAAAATTGTATTAAGTAACAAAATCGAAAAATATGTTTAAACAAATCCTAATCATTTCAATATTATTCTTGTTATTTTCTTGTGGGAGTGGTTCTACAGAAAGTGATGAAAGTAAAGATGAAACAGTTGTGCAAAAAGATTCTACTGTACAAAAAAAGACTCAATACATAACGGTGATGATTGCTCAATTGCGATTACGAGAGCATCCTACTTTAAAAGGGAAAATTTTAGATAATATTCCTGAAAAAACGAAAGTTGAATTTCTTAATGAAACGACGGATTATAAAGATAAAATAAAAATACGTGGTGTTCAATATAATGAACCTTGGTATAAAGTTGCTTATGATGAGAAAGTGGGTTGGGTATATGGAGGTGGAATTTCTATGCGAAAGGAAGAAGTGGTCAAAAAGGGGCTGTCCTTAAGGTTGGATGAAGATAAAATCCAATTTAATGGAATGAAATTGAAAGATACTAAAATTCGATTGGCGAAGGTAATGGGGCAGCCCGATTCAATCATTGAGCCTAAATTTGATTGTGGTCCGTTTTCAGAAGACTGGCAGAAAAAGAAATTTTTTCAACATTTTTATGGGGATATGAATTTTATAGTTTATGAAAATATTGCTGAAATTCAAGACGTTGATTTTTCAAATGGTGCGGAAATGTCAATTAATGGTATTATGTTGAATGGTGAAATGGACATGAAAACAGTTGCAGAAATGCTAGGATTAAATCCAAAAGATGCGAAGAATAATCGAATTATTTTATATCCAAATAGACAAACGGACGAATATTATTATTTAGAATTTAGAAATGGGTATTTGTATCGGTTTGATAGAAATGAACCCTGCTAGTTTAGTTTGTTAAATTATTATAATTGATTTTCCCTTTTTTTGTCAGATAGGGATAAATAGCTTGTCTCAATATTTCGGAATATTTTAAAATAGTATTGTTGTTCACTTGTTGGGTTGCAACTTCTGCGGAAGATATCCAAAAATCTCCAAGGATTTGAAAACGTTTGTAAAGGAAAAGATATTCATTGGGAAGTTCTTCTTGTCGCAAAATTCCTGCTTCAATAAGCGTGTTGAATAAGCCAGTAAATTGTGATTCTCGAAGGGCTGAAAGTTGTAGGTAATGTGATTTTATAGATTGGTGTTCTCTCATGATTTGAACAAAATCTAGCATGAAAAAACGGTACTCAAAGAAGTGGTGCATAATCGCATTGGAGATTTTAAATATGAATCCCAAATCAATATTTTCTGATAGATTTCTGGTCATATCTTGACTTATATTTTCTACGAGTTGAAAATACAATGCTTCAATGATGTGTTCTCTTTTTTTGAAATGATAATTCAAATTCCCTTGACTGATCCCCATTTCTTTTGCAATGGTTCGCAAGGTAACTTTTGGGAGTCCTTTTTCATTAAAAAGTATCAATGCAGTATCTAAAATTTTCTCCTTGGTATTTTTCATAAAGCAAAGATAATAAAAATATTTTTTAGTAAACTTGACCTAATAAAGTATTTTTAGTAACTTTGACCTATTGATTTAGATATTAGAAGTTATAAAGAAATCATATTATGAAAATAACAATAATTGGAGCGGGAATTGGTGGATTGACAACAGCCATAGCATTAAAACAAAATGGGTTTGATGTAGAAATTTTTGAGTCAACATCTCAATTTAGAAAAGCAGGATCTGGAATAAATTTGGCTATCAATGCTATGCAGATTTATAAAAAACTTGGCGTATATGACGATATTTTGAATGCTGGAAGTTATACGCGTTCTATGATTGTAACCAACCAAAATTTGGATGTCATTTCAAAAATTGATTTGGTCGAAGCCGAGAAGAAATATAACGCTAAAACAGTTGCTATTCATCGAACTACTTTACATGAAATTCTTTTAAAAAAATTGGGTGACACGCCTATTTATCTTGGAAAACGATTGTCTAATCTTAAAGAATCAGAAAATAAGGTTCATTTATCTTTTGACGATGGTACTGATTATGTGTCAGATATTGTATTGGGAGCCGATGGGATTCATTCCGCTGTGCGAAAATCGATATTGGGAAATTGTGAATTACGAATTGCAAAACAAGTTTGTTGGCGGGGTATCACCAAAGTAAATATTGATGCAAAATATCAATCAGAATTGAATGAAATGTGGGGTAGTGGGAAGCGATTTGGATTTGTTCATATTGATAAAGAAACTGTTTATTGGTTTGCATTAGCCAATTATAAAAATGATTTTAAGAATGAATTTAAGGATGTGAATTTACCTGATTTATTTTCAGGATTTAACCCAATTGTTTCTAAAATTATTGGTTCAACAGATAAAAATGATATTTTGACCAATGAGATGATTGATCTAAAACCAATTTCTTCATGGTCAAAGGGGCGAATCTGTTTGCTCGGAGATGCGGCTCATGCTACAACTCCTAATTTGGGGCAAGGTGCATGTCAAGCCATTGAAAGTGCTTTTGTTTTGGCAAAGTGTTTATCCGACATGGATTATTCTTTAGCCTTCAAGCAGTATGAAAAGATTCGAAAGCAAACTGCGGTTGAAGTTGTCAATACAAGTTGGAGATTAGGAAAAATAGCTCATATTGATAATAAATTAGGAATAAAACTGAGAAATAGTCTGATGAAAATAGTTCCACAAAAAATGGTTCAGAAACAAGGAACAGCAATGCTTGGCATTGATTATTTGTAATAATTCCCGTTGTTATTCCGCCTTAAAATTCTTTAATTTCTCAACTAACAATAATCCAATATAAGCAGATAGTACCATAAAGAATAAAATAACCATCCATTGTAAATAAATCTTTACAGTCCAAACAAGAGCAACTTTAATGCGGTGTAATAGACTAATTTTAGATTCTTTCCCTTCATTCAATGAAAATTTAACGGTACAAAATTCATTTTCATCATCGAAGTCTCCAAGGCTTACGCCTAAATCTTGAAGTTGTTGTTCAATATCCAGAATTCGATTTTCTAAACTCATGTATTCATCAATCTTTCCACCTTTAGATTTGAGTTCGATAAGAGAAGTTCTAATTTTTTCTAGCGATTTCTTTTTAGCATTGAGTTGCTTATATTTGTTGGTTTTATCTTTTTTGGTAATTTGTTTTGCTTGGACTTTGCCGATTTTAATGAGTCCATTATATAAGGCATCAAAGTTTTCAGGGGGAACTCCGATGACTAAATTTAATTTACGATGCCCATTATTTCCGCTTTTTTGTTCAAACTGAATTAAAGCATTAAATTGTTTAATTTGGTCACGAGCGGACTTTTCTTCATCTTGAAATTTTGAAGATTTTGTTTTGATTTCGGCTATTTTTTCATATTTCTGATCTACGCTGGCTGGACTTTGTTGAACGACACTTGATTTTCCTTTGTATTTTAAGGAAGCATAATTACGTTTTGAGAAAGAAATATTTGAAAGTATTCCGCTTGAGTTTCGAATGCTATTTCCTTGAGGAGATTGGTTATATCCATAAAATAGACGGAAGAAAAAAAGTAGAACGAATCCAAGTATTAAGATTAGGAATATTTTTTTTAGCTTTCGGTTGAAGGAGTTGCTCATAGTTTTCGTTTGATTTGTAAATAGTGTCTGGACGGAAACTCATCAAAATCAAAAATAATTCATTTTATAAAAATTGTGAGTTTCCATCCAGTCACTATGTAAAAATATATGTCCAACTACTCGTATATCTATTCCACTATTAATTTATGCAATTCACTTCGTTTATCATCTTCGATCATCAGGTAGTAGATTCCAGATTGTAAATATTTAGGAATTTGAAAATATCGTCCATTTTCTAGTGAATAGACTATTTGCCCAAGATTATTCACTATTTTAATATGACTATCTTTTGACGTTTTATCAGAAATAATCTTTAAATAATCACCTGATTGGATAGGGTTAGGAAATATGTTAAAGTTTTTTTCAATTTCGACAATATCTGTTAACTTGGTCATATCCAAAAGGGCAAGATAAGATGAGTTTTGTTGAAAATCCAGTTGGAACTCATCAGGAAATAGATGATCACTTTCAGAGAATCCTGAGATTAGAATCTCTCCATTATCAACAGAAAGCCCAAAACAATAATCTGTATTATTTCCTGCAATTGAATACAAATCTGCCTTAGAATTGGAAATATTGTAGTGGAAAAAGAAAGCATTATAGTTCCCTGTAACTGAATCAAGTAGGATATCTTCAAAACCTAAGGATTGCTCATAAATACCCGCCATATACAAATCATTGCCTTCAACTTGTAATCCAAATGCAGAACAGTTACCCTTCATCTCCTTTTTCCATTTCAGACTGCCATCTTTTGCATCTATACAGCCGAAAACAGAATTATTATTCATTTCATCCCATCCTTTAAAAAATAAATTATCAGGCTTTTGAAAATCGTAGATACCAAAAGACCCGAAGGATAATTCTTTAGACGAATCCCATAATAATTCACTACTACTATCAAACTTTAAAGCAACAGTATGCCCATCAAAACTGATTGTATCCTGATTAATAACAAATCCGCCATAACTTAAGTCTATTCCTACTACTAATTGATCATTCTGAACTATTTCCATACCAGCTAATTGTGGTAAATATAAATTTTCAATTACTTTATGCCAAAGGACTTCTTCATCTTTTAAAGCTAAAATATAAAAATTACCTAACTCTAAACCTACTTTCCCAAATAACGTGTCTCCTCGAAATATCATCGTAGAAGATGAAAAAGTTCCTGCCAAATATGTTATTCGTTCATTCTTGGCTATTCCACATGTTACATGGTCGCCTTTAAAAAGATAACTCGATTTAATCTGAAAATTTTCATCTATGTAGATACGAAAAATATCATTTTCTTCATGAAAAATCATTTGATTGTTCAACAAAACAGTATCACTTGAAAACCTACCCCCTATCAACAATTCGTTGTTTTTTTCTGTTAAGAAGACATCTATTCCACCACTAATTTGCAAGACATCTATCAAATTAAAATCCAAATCATATTTAACCAAATAAGTATTCCGTTTATCTCCTTTTTGAATAAACAAAGAGTCTGACAACCAAATTGAATCTGAAGCAGCCTGCACTAAAGTATAGGCATGATTATGCAATAGAACAGTTCCATGAACTTTACCACCTTCAATTTGATGAGTTCTTTTTAGGACTGAGCTAGGGATAGAATTATCTTGTGCAAGACTAAAGATGATGCAGAATAAAATAAATGCTATTGTAATTATATTTTTCATAAGATTGTTTTTTAAGTAAATGGACATATGTTTTTATAAATTTTGTTCAAATCGAAGGAAAAAGCACAGTAATAGCCTAGCTATTGAGAGCATTTTTGCTGGACAAAATCTATCAAAAAGATATATGTAGTGTCTGGACGGAAACTCATCAAAATTAAAAATGTTTCTTTTTGTAATATTTTCATTTTTCTCAACATATTGATACAAAGGCATCAATATATTTCAAAAAAGTAAAAATCTTATCAAAAATAATCCATTTTATAAAAATTGTGAGTTTCCATCCAGTCACTATCTAAATTTAAATTAGTTAATTTTTTGCTTTGTGAAATATTTACTTTTTGTATCGTAATAGTATTGTTTGCGTCAAAGTACTTAATTATTTAATCAAAAACGATAACCCATGACAAAGTTTATAACATTATTCATTTTGCTATTTTTTACAATTCAATTAACTGCCCAATTCTCCATGGGAGCAGAAGTGGGCTTAAATTATGGAGAAGCATATTATACAAATTTACCTCCATTTTTAGAGAAGGATACAGAAACTGGTACAAAACCCCGTTTGGGTGGATATGTTGCTTTTGTTCCAACATATACTTTTAAAAAGTCTTCTAATTTCGCAATTACAAGTCCCCTTCAATTGAGTGTGGAAGAGCATAAGGATCTGGGGGATTTTTATTTTAGACGGACCTATTTACGATTGATTCCACAATTGGATTATAGTTTTAAATCATTCAGTATTTTTGCCGGGCCCAATGTTGGTGTTGTGCTGAATGAGCAAGGTCGAAATATAAAAGGGAAATGGAACAAAACCATTCAACTCCTATCAAAACCAATTGATTTTGGATTTACGGGTGGATGTAAATATACTTGGAAGCAATATTATCTAAGTTTGAGCTATTACCAAGGGGTTGTTGATATTTCTACAATTAGCATTACTGCAGCAGACGGTCAACCACTAGGGCAAGAAACTCAAAAGAATCGACATTTTCAATTGGGTATTGGGTATTGGTTTGAGTAGTATTTATTTTTGGAGCTTTGATAAATTTCGATTATTTTTAAAAGCGGTACTATATTTGCATATTAAGTTCATAATATTTTACTATATAAAATTAAGAATATGAAATTTAAAATATTTGTAATTATTGTACTTTTTTCGTCTTTTACATGTGATGCACAGCTCTCTATTGGTGGTGAATTCGGTTTGAATTATGGAAAATCGCATTATTTAAATGTTCCAAGTAATACTACAAGTAGAACTGTTATTGAAGCTAAATCGCAAGTTGGATTTTTTGGTTCTTTTGTTCCTAAATTCCATTTATCGAAAAAAGCAGAAAATACTGCAATGTGGTCATTTGTACTTCCTATGCAGGTAAGTTTAGAAAAATATGAAGATATTGGTAATGTAGATATTAAAAGGTCTTATTTTAGGTTGTTACCACAATTGGAAGTTAAATTTAAATCAAGCGGTTTCTTTGCTGGTGCAAATATTGGAATGCTACTAAATCATAAATCTAAGAATAAGGATAAATGGGAAAAGGTGTCAGATGATTCTAGTAAATTTGATTCTGGTGTTGTGTCAGGATTTAAATATTATTGGAGCAAATATTATTTTCTTGTTAGTTATCAGCATGGATTAAAAGATATTGCAAAGTATTTTTACTTTTCATACAATGGACCTCGTGGAATAATAACTCAGAGAAATCGATATTTGCAATTAGGATTTGGCTATTGGATTGAGTAGAATTTATTATTTTGTATAGAATCCATTTGGGAAATACATAAAGTGTATGTCTGTGCCCCAACATTTTTTGTTTCAGAAATTATTTATCTTTAGGGAATGAAAAAAATGATAATTATTTTAGGCTTTTTTATTTTTTCATGTAGGACAATACCCGTTCCTACATCTCCAATCGAACCTGCAAAATGTGGTGTAGCTTGTATGGATCAAGATAAATTGAGTTTGAATGCCGAAAAAATAGATTCCAATACTTTAAAAATTCGAATTAATTTCACCTTTTTAGGAGAAAATACTTCGAATAATAATACCATTGATAAAGAGATAACAGCTTTGAATTTAGCTTTTGGAACTAATTTTATTTTTGAGTTGGGAGATGTAGGGTCTAAATTAAACTTTAGATTTACATTGAATGAATTATATGAAAATTATGTTGACGATGCCAAATTAATCCAATTTACTAGAGATTCTTTCAATCAGGCAAATGTGATTAACGTCTTTGTATTGAAAACAATTGCAGATTCAACAAACGGAAATGTTCTCTTGGGTTTCACACCAATTTATACAAATGCATTTGATAATTATGCTTTAGCCAGCCCAGATATGGATCAAATTTTTATTTCCTATCAAGGTTTAGAGCGAATAACGATATTAATTCATGAATTGGGACATTTTTTTAGTTTAGCACATCCTTGGCAATTAACTTTGAATCAACAAAAAAAAAGTTGGTTTGGGTAATGATGAAGCTATTTGTATCAACTATATGAACTATAATTGTTTTATTATTCAATTTACGGATGAGCAAAAACAACAAGTGTATTTATTTGCGAAGAAATATCGAAGATATTTGAATAGGAAACGGTGACAAAATAAATTTGAGTACGTGACAAAATGTGGGAAAGTCGTTATTAGAACAGTTTCTCAAAACGAAAGCACTAGAAACCCTAGCAGGGCGACATTATGGTAACACCGAATGGTGGTAAGCGAAAAGTGCCGTAGGTACGACATTATGAAGTGAACATGATTCTGTTCTCACTTCCCACAATCTGTCACGCACTCAAAAAGTAGATTATAAAGTATCTAATAACCAAATTGATTTATCTCATTTACCTATTGGGAGTTATTTTTTAAATGGAATATGGAAAGGAAGGATGGTTGGTGCTACGATTCAGTGAAATTGGTACGCAATGGAGTGATTTACGTTTTTGGGCACATTTTTTTTGGATTTTTTACGTTTTTAGACATATCTTTTCGAAGTTTTTTACGTTTTTAGATATATTTTTTATTTAAAATTTACACTTTTAGGTATATAAATTGGTTGGATTTTACGTTTTTAGATATATAATTTATATATTTGCTTGTAAAATATTTGCATATAATGAAACGAAATGCCTATAACGATTTACTTGAATGGAAAAATGCTGAAATTAGGAAGCCACTTTTGCTTCAAGGGGCAAGACAAGTTGGCAAAACTTTTTTGGTTCGAGAATTTGGGAAAAAAGAGTATGATGATTTAGTTTATTTGAATTTTGAACAAATTCCTGATTTAAAAGATTTATTTTCGACATCTTTAATTCCTAGTGAGTTGATTCATAATATCAGTTTATTTATAGGTAGAAAAATTTCTGCTAAACATACACTAATTGTTTTTGATGAAATTCAAAATGCGCCTAATGCCTTAACAAGCCTTAAATATTTTCATGAAGAAGCACCAGAGTTTCATATCATTGGTGCAGGTTCTTTATTGGGCGTTTCTGTTGGGAAATCGAATAGTTTTCCCGTAGGAAAAGTGTCTTTTATGACCTTGTACCCGATGAGCTTTTATGAGTATTTAATAGCTGTGGGCGAAGAATTATTAGCAACTAGCATTCGCAATAAGCATGATTTTAGCTCTATTCCAACTGTTTTACACGAAAAGCTACTAAAATTAGTTAAACTCTATTTTTTTTTGGGAGGTATGCCTGAAGTGATTCAGACTTATATCCAAACGAATGATACTCAAACTGCGAGAAAAGTACAACTGGATATTTTAGATGCTTATGCTAGAGATTTTTCAAAGTATGCAGCAAAATCTCAAGCCATTAAAACTTCTGAAGTTTGGAATTCTTTGCCTTATCAATTGGCAAAAGAAAATAAGAAATTTAAATTTAGTGACGTAAAAAAGAAAGCACGATTATCTACCTATGAACAAACTATTGAATGGTTGAAAAAAGCAGGATTAATTCATGTTGTTTATAATATTAAGACAGCTAAATTGCCTTTATCAGGATATGCTGATCATTCTAAATTTAAAATCTATTTGATGGATACTGGATTGTTGGGAGCTATGCTGAAACTTACTTCAAAAACTATTGTATTAGGTGATGCTTTGTTTTCTGGATACAATGGTGCTTTTACTGAAAATTTTGTGGCAAATGAATTGATTGTAAATGGTGATTTTGATTTGTATTATTGGACATCTGGAAATATGGCAGAAGTGGATTTTATAGTTCAAAGAGATAATTTTATTATTCCAATTGAAGTGAAGAGTGGATATGGTAAAAACTTAAAAAGTTTACGTTCTTTTCAAACGAAGTATCATTCTAAACGAATTATGAGAATTTCACCCCGGAATTTTATGCAGGCTGATGATTTTTCAAATCTGCCATTGTATGCTATCTCTAGTTTTTCTGAATCAGCCCTCAAGTCCTAATCAAATCCCTTAATCAAGATCATTTTTTCCTAGAAACCACATACTCCACCAACTCACGCAAAGCATTACGTGCATCACTTTCAGGAAATTCCATTAAAATATCAAAAGCTTCCTGTTTGTATTGATTCATCGCTTTTTCAGCATACTCGATGCCACCACTATCTTTTACAAAATCAATGACTTCGGCAACTTTATCCGATTTTTCACTATGATTTTTAATGATATTGATAATTTTTCGTTTTTGCTTTTTATTGGTGTGGTTGAGTGCATAAATTAGCGGAAGGGTCATTTTCTTTTCTTTGATGTCAATGCCTGTTGGCTTTCCTATATTGGCAGTACCATAATCGAATAAATCATCTTTGATTTGAAAAGAAATTCCAATTTTTTCACCAAAAAGACGCATTTTTTCAACGATTTCAGCATTGTCTGACGTACTTGCTGCTCCAGCACTACAGGCTGCTGCTATTAACGAAGCCGTTTTTTGGCGAATAATTTCGTAATAAACAGATTCTTCGATATCCAACCTACGTGCTTTCTCGATTTGCAATAACTCACCCTCACTCATTTCTTTAGTAGCGGTAGAAACTATTTTTAATAATTGAAATTCATCATGTTCCGTTGCCAAAATCAATCCCCGTGACAATAAGTAGTCTCCAACCAACACTGCAATCTTGTTTTTCCAAAGGGCATTAATGGAAAAAAAGCCTCGTCGTTCCATAGAATCATCAACCACGTCGTCATGTACGAGTGTTGCCGTGTGCAGTAACTCAATCATAGAAGCGGCATTGTAACTAGATTCATTGGTAGATCCACAAGTAGCAGCACTCAAAAAGACAAACATTGGACGTACTTGTTTCCCTTTCCTTTTGACAATATAATTCATTACCTTGTCGAGCAACGCAACGTTGGTCTCCATAGATTTTCTGAAGTGCTTCTCAAAATTTTTCAGCTCTTCCGCAATAGGTTTCTTTATTGCATTCAGTGGGTTTGCCATATCATTTTTTGATGGGTACAAATCGTTTGTTCCAAATTTCGCCACAAGATACAAATACTATTTGAATAGGGAAGTTCTAGGGACATTTTGAATGATTTATTTTATAGTAAATTATCCATATTATAGAAAAAAAAGTATGTTTTATAGCCAAATTAGCTTGAAAATAATATTGTTATTACTCTATTTTTGTAGTATATTGCTATTGTTTACAAAAAAAGGATTGATGAAATCACGTTTTATATTATTTTGTTTATTTTTTACTTTCATTCGGCTACATGCACAAACGGAATACTTGGTAAAAATTAATCCAATTGCAGGTACCTTTGAAAAAATCAATAAAATTGATGGGGTAAAATGGATTGTGGTTTTACCTAGTTATTTTGGCTTTATTGAAAATCAACATCGCTATATTTTTGGAGGTCTTGATAAGTGGACAGGTGGCACTTCAATGTTATATTCAGTAAATGCAAGTAATGCAGCTATTATCCACAATCCTGTGATTTTGAAGGATAGGTATAATCGGATTATGGTTGATCAACAAACTGAAAAAATATATGGACTTAATGGTAATGAATTAGTCGAAGTTAATCCAATGAACGGGGACGTTAGATCTATTAAAAAATTGTCGATGGGACGTGCTAATAATCACCCTACTTTCGATAGTGAAAACCATTATTATATATGTGTTTCAGGCAACGAAATAATATCAATTGATGTACTTACAGGCGAAATAGTTTTTAAAAAATTTTTAAATGGTATCTCCTTTGATGAAATTGCTGAATTACAGTTTTACGATGGTTTTGTTTACGGATTGATATACGTTGGAAATAAAATGCAATTGGTGAAAGTGGATATTTCTACAGGATTTATGGAGAAAATAATTGATTTGCCTATTGGACGAGCTAATACCATCCAAAAGTATACCGTTATGGATGCTAAAAATCATATCTTTTATTTTCAAGGAACAAATAATAGATTGTACGGTATTGATGTGATTAAAAAAGAGATTGTTTCAAGTCCAACATTTCCTGTCTTGGATGACCCCGATGATAATATTTTGGGGTTGTATTTCGACAATAAATCGCAAACACTTTATTCATTGCATTGGGATAAGAGGGATGAAAATATAGGACTCCCTGCTCTGAATCCTACTCAAGATAAAATCTCAGGATGTGCTCCCCTTACTGTTCAGTTTAATGCAAACCCAAAAAATATCGACAATGTCAGATGGGTTGCTCCTGATGCTGATGGTGACCAATATTCCTTAGCTTTTAATCCAAAATTTACTTTTTTAAACGCAGGTGTACATTACATAAATATAGAAGGTTTTTCTGCTTCAGGGATTATACAAGAACAGTTGAAAGTGGAAGTGTTTCCTCGCCCAGCCGCAAGTTTTAATTTTAAGGTCGATAGCTCTACCGTTTTTTTAATGAATACATCGGTCAATTCTGATCGTGTAGAATGGATAATAGATGATTCTATTTATATCAAGCAAGTGGATACTTTAGTTCAAACTTTGCCACCAGGGAATCATAGCATTAAATTAATAGCAAATGGTGATTGTGGGACTAACTTTACGGTTGCTAATGTTTTTATTGAAGCACCTCTAGAGCCAATCATTCCTTTTAATATTACTTTCTATTCCAACCCGACTTTTGACCTTTTTAAGTTTGATATAGTACCTGTGAAGGAAAGAGAAATGAAGATGATTCTTTATGATGCTTTGGGAAAACAAGTGGCTATTGAAAAATGGACAAGCATTTCTATGGAAACGTATCAGATCCATCTCGATAAATATGCTGCGGGTACTTATTTTTATCAATTGTTTGTAAATGATGAAGTTTATGAGGGAAAAGTGGTGAAAATGACTATTTCTCCGTAATGTTTGGTTAGAAAATTATACCTTTGATTTTATTATGAAAGACAACCAATCTCCAGAAATAAAAAAGTACTTAGCAAAAGCCAATAAAGATTATGACCGAAATCTTTCCAAACTCGAATCCTTAAATTGGAATGAAAATCTCGAAAAGAAGCAGCAAATTTTGCATATTGAAGTTTTTCAAAAAATAGATTGCCTTGATTGTGCCAATTGTTGTAAGACAACGCCAACAACTGTAAATACAAAAGATATAAAACGTATTTCTAAATATTTAGGAATCAGTAAGAAACAATTTATGCGTAAATATGTGATGGATGATTTGACTGGTGATTTGGTATTGAATTTTGTTCCATGTACGTTTCTGAATGATGATAATACTTGTTCTATTTATGAAGTTCGTCCTAGTACTTGTATTAAATATCCTTTGACAGATGATCCAGAATTTAAAAGACGGGCTAAATGGAATGCTAGGAATACGATGGTTTGTCCTGCTAGTTTGTTGGTGGTGGAGGGGGTGTGAAAATTTTATGTGGTATGATAGGCGCAAGTGATGAATGAGTTGCACGCAAAGACGCAAAGGCGCAAAGTTGGGTGAATGGATAAATGAATAGCGGGCGAGCAGGCAGAGGGGGAAAGGTGGGTGAGTGG
>CAMZLN010000175.1 GCA_947311465.1 uncultured Saprospiraceae bacterium | reverse complement strand
GACTTTGCTTCAAATTATTTCTTATTCGAGGGAAAGACGTAGGCGGGGCAGGTTATGTTGTGGAAATTATACACCTTTATTAACATCAAGCTGACTTGAACATATATAATTAATTCTAAAGTCATAAAGTAGTTGGACATATGTTTTTATGTGTATATTTAAAAAGATATATGGAAAAATATGTGTCCAGCTACTTAAATCGCTATGAATTATTATTTTACTTTTTAAACCCAATAGAAGTTCGATTAAATACATCTCCATCATGATTCAAAACAAAATCTTCAACATCGATCAATTTTATCATATTTAGACGTTCCTTTTTACGAATTTTCGGATCAAGTGACGCCAAACGCAATTGCTGATTTTTGATGATTTTATCAACTACTTTTCTAACGGTACGAGCATTTCCAAAGTATTTATCCCGTGAATTGTGAATAAATTCTAAGTAATTAAAAATATGCGCTTTGGCAGCCTTACCCATCCACATTCCTTTGTCTTTTAACATGAGCTCAGCTATTTCCGACAATTCAGATGGAGAATAATCTTCAAATTTCAACATTTTATCAAATCGAGAATTCAATCCAGGATTGGCTTTTAAGAAATTCTCCATATTGTCAGGATATCCTGCTACAAACACGAAAAATTCTCCACGATTATCTTCCATTCTTTTTAACAAAATCTGAATGGCTTCATTTCCAAAATCTCCAGTTGCGCTATGTCCACCTGATGTTAAGGCGTAGGCCTCATCTATAAATAACACGCCACCAATAGCTTCGTCAATTTTTTCTCCAGTCTTGATTGCAGTTTGACCCACAAACCCCGCCACTAGACCTTGACGATCAGTTTCTACCATGTGTCCACGTTCTAAAATACCCAAGGCTTTGTAAATTTTAGCTAATATTCTTGCGACAGTGGTCTTACCTGTTCCTGGATTTCCAATAAAAACGGTATGCAGATAAAAATTATTGATTACTTCTTTTCCTGTTTCTTGGTAAAATACAACCAGTTTTACCAGCTCTGTGATTTGTGCTTTGATTGATTTCATACCAATCATTTGATCCAATTCAGCTAAGGATTCTTTCAACATTTTCTGATCAACAGGCAACTTAGGTAGTGGCTTATTTTTCAAAATCCTTAATTTATCAACATCTATTTTTTTGATAATAGAGACATCTGAACTTGTTGAATTGGTTGGATTTTTACGACCCATTATTCTAAGACCAAGATTTATTTTCGCCTTATCAACTAAATCATATACAAATCGAGCATTTCCAAAAGTACGATCTCTAGTACGGTATGCTTCGATAATCAATTCATCAATCTTGGCCTTTGCTTGTGGAGCAAAGGATACTTCTTTGTCTTTACATGCATATTCTGAAATTTGAGATAATTCACTTGGAAGATAATCTGCAAATTCAAAATATAGTTTAAATCTAGATCTTAACCCAGGATTGGAGTTGATGAAATTTTTCATTTCCTTGGGATAACCTGCCACAATTACGACCAAATCACCTTTTCCATCAGACATTTCTTTCACTAAAATTTCAATAACTTCTCTACCAAAATCCTTGCTGTCATCATTGGATCTTGATAATGAGTAGGCCTCATCAATAAACAAGACGCCTCCTCTTGCTTTTTCTATTGCTTCAGTAACTTTTGGCGCAGTTTGACCAATATATTCACCTACGAGATCGACTCTATTGACACTATGTACATGTCCTTTGGTCAATAATCCCATTTTTTTGTACAATTTGCCCATCATTCCAGCAACGGTTGTTTTTCCAGTTCCAGGATTTCCAATAAAAACAGAATGGACTAAAATATCATCTTTTTCTAAGAATCCTTTTTCTTTTCTTAATTTTACAAATTGCAAATAATTGGCATGTTCCATCACACGCTGTTTTACATCTTGAAGTCCAATTAAGCCATTCAATTGATTCATTAATTCTTCAAAAGTTACTTTTGTCTCTTCTGGATTTAGTTCGATTGTTTCAAGGGCATCTGGCAGGATTATTTTTGCAGTTCCAGCTTTGAATTTTTCACCAATTTGAAATGGAATAACGGCCAATAGCTCGTCCATGAAAACTACTTCTGCCGTAAATTTCCCTTGCAACCACGATCCCTTTGTATTGGAGCCCCAGCCTGCGGTAAGGTTGATGGTATCCTCTGTTTTTCCAACTTGGATAAGTCTTATTACTTGTCCTTTGAGTTCTTTTGCGTTATTATAAAACTTTACATAAATTTCACAATTCCATTCTTGCCCAAAATTTACATTTTCTAACTCCGCTTCAAGATAAACATATCTAGTATCGTCTTCACTGAAAACAATACCATAAACACGTTCTTTTAAAATTACATCATCAAAACTTCCCTCGTATAATTTCAAAGAAATTACATCAACATAGGGACTTGGATCATCTTCATCTCTTATTCCAACATCTTCAACGTAGAAATATTTCGTACCTAATTTTTCTCCTTCTACCCAAGCTTCCCAGTAATATGTTCCTTTTTTCCAAAAACGTCCATCTTTTTTATTGCCCCATCCTTCTCGAAAATAAACGATATTTTCATGTCTATTTACTTTCTTTTTCAATGGAAGGACACAAACTTTCTCTGAAGTCTCTCCTTTAACTTTAAAACATTTTAATATAATATTTACCTCCCAATCTTCTATATCGAAGGATTTATTATAAAAAGAAAGTTCTGCATATATATAAGATGTGTCATATCGATCAAAAACTTGACGATATTTTTTTTGATTTCCAACTAGCCATTCCGTTGAAGCATAAACTTTTAGCTCTTTATATTTAAAGAGTTTTGGTTTGTCTGCCTTTTCCTGATCCATCATATCAATTTAACGTTAAAATATTTCTTGATTATACAACGCTTATAAAACGTATTCGTTTCTGAATTATGATATTTTTATGAAAATATATTTAAAACAGAAACGAATACGTTTTATAAGCGTTGTATAATCAAGAAATATTTTAACGTTAAATTGATATGATGGATCAGGAAAAGGCAGACAAACCAAAACTCTTTAAATAT
>CAMZLN010000174.1 GCA_947311465.1 uncultured Saprospiraceae bacterium | reverse complement strand
GTGGGTTATTTGT
Organism: uncultured Saprospiraceae bacterium; assembly: GCA_947311465.1. Lineage (GTDB taxonomy): Bacteria > Bacteroidota > Bacteroidia > Chitinophagales > Saprospiraceae > CAMZLN01. Next base: position 3,325 of record CAMZLN010000174.1, on the reverse strand, counting down.
TATAAAAAGGTTGTGGGTTATTCATAAAAATATTTATTTTGAATTTTATTGTATCATTGTAAAATGGTTATGGGTTGTTAAAAGGTTGTGGGTTATGGGTTATAAAAAGGTTATGGGTTATTCATAAAAATATTTATTTTGAAATTTATTGTATCATTGTAAAATGGTTATGGGTTGTGAAAAAGGTTGTGGGTTATGGGTTATAAAAAGGTTGTGGGTTGTGGGTGATTCTAAAACTTGAATTTGATTCCTGATTCCACATTCTACATTCCACATTCCTAATTCTCAATTCCTAATTCCTAATTCTACATTCCTAATTCTCAATTCCTAATTCCTAATTCCTAATTCTCAATTCTCAATTCTCAATTTTCAATTCTCCATTCAAATCGTAGCCATCACTTTCAGTTCAATCCCAATCGGTGTCGGCAAGCAGTTGATTTCTACCGTTGTACGACAAGGCATGTTGTCCTTAAAGTATTCGGCATAAATTTCATTGTATATTTTAAAATCATCTTTCATATTGGTTAAAAAGACCGTTACATCTATAATATTTTCCCAAGAAGAGCCTGCTGCTTCAACAATTAAACGTACATTTTTAAATACTGAATGACATTGCTTTGCTATATCATAGGATTTTATATTTCCATCTTCGTCTAGGGTGACCCCTGGGATTTCCTTTGTTCCGCGTTCTCGTGGTCCTACTCCTGAAAGGAATAACAAATTGCCAACTTGACGTGCGTGGGGATACATTCCTACGGCTTCGGGTGCTTTTTCTGAATCTATTATTTTTTTCATATTTTTATATATGGGTTTTCACCCATAGTTAATACGGGTGAACCCTTTGGGTTATTTGTTATATTTTTCGCCGAGGCGAACTTTTACTTAATTTGTATTACAACTCCATTTAATTTCAACTTGCTCTCAACTTCAACGTAGGGAGAAGTTGAGACAGAATTGCCTATGCAATTCTTTGGTGAGAAGTTTAGTTGCTAGGCTGACGTGTTCCTGATTCATAAAGTAAATTCTATTTATAAATAAATCCAACTCACCTTCCTACCTTTTGTAGGTAAACTCAACTAGATTGTCGCAAAGACAATCGACTCACCTTCTCAACTAATTCAATACTTAATACAAACATTCTTCGGTTCTGTAAAAAATCGAAGTGCTTCAAAACCACCTTCACGTCCTACACCAGAATTTTTTATTCCACCGAAAGGAGTTCTTAAATCCCTAAGTAGCCAACAGTTTACCCAGACAATACCAGTTTCTAGATGGGTTGCAAAATGTGTTGAACGTTTCAAATTATTGGTCCAAACCGTTGCCGACAACCCATATTGAGTATCATTTGCCATAGATAAAGCATCTTCATCTGTATCAAAAGGAGCAATCGTGACTACGGGGCCGAAAATCTCTTCTTGATTGGTTCTACAATTTTGAGATAGATTTTCAATAACGGTGGGAGCTACGAAATAACCTTCTCCACATCGTCCTTCAATATTGATTTTATGACCACCACAAAGCACTTTTCCACCTTCATCTTGTGCTATTTTGATGTAAGATAATATTTTTTCTTGATGACTTTTAGAAACTACTGCTCCAATTCTTGTTTTATTATTATTTGGGTCTCCGACAACTAATTTTTTTACTTTATCAACAAAATCTTGCTTAAATTTTTCAAAAATAGAACGTTCTACTAATATTCTTGAACCGCAAAGACAAATTTGACCTTGATTTGAAAATGAAGAAAGCACAGTCGTTTTCAACATTTGATCATAATCGCAGTCGGCAAAAATAATATTTGGATTTTTTCCACCTAATTCTAATGATAATTTTTTAAATAGAGGAGCGGCAATGGATGCGATTTTTGCTCCTGTTTGTGTTCCACCTGTGAAAGAAATGGCTTTTATATCATTATGTTTTACAATAGCTTCTCCCGTTTTTTGTCCTAATCCATGTACAATATTCAATACGCCTTTTGGAAATCCAGCTTTGATGGCTAATTTTGACAATAAGTAAGCGGACATTGGGGTCACTTCAGATGGTTTTGCAACTACACAATTCCCTGCAGCCAAAGCGGGTGCAATTTTCCAAGTAAATAAGTATAATGGCAAATTCCAAGGAGAAATGCATCCAACAACGCCTAGCGGATGGCGTAAAGTATAATTAATTGCAGTACTCGGCATTTCATAGGATTCTGATGGAAAATGAAGAATAGCTGTTGCAAAAAATCTAAAATTGGAAGCCGCTCTTGGAATATCAATCATCTTTGCTAAAGATATAGGTTTTCCATTGTCTTTTGATTCTGCGGCAGCTAGTTCATCGATATTTTCTTCAATTAATTTCGCTAATCTCATCAAATATCGAAATCTATCATCATTTGAAAGTGCTTTCCACTTTGGAAAAGCTCTTTTTGCTGATTCAACTGCGAGATCAATATCCTGCTGATCGGAATCGGGGATTTGAGCATACACTTTGCCTGTGGCAGGCTCGTAATTATCAATATACTGTTTACCTACGGGTTCTATTAGCGAGCCATCGATGTAATTTAATATCTTTTCCATGAAATTTTAATTTATCATTTTCATCAACAATTTTTTATAATTAACATTCCAAGGATCTAGTTTTATTAGATTTACTGAAAATGAAATTTGCTTTTTATAGTCACCAGCAACAGTATTACTTCCTGCAATTGGAAAATATACATTGAAATAATCTTTATAACCAAGACTAACACCTGTTGCCCAATGAAATTCTGGAGTACCAATTACACCACCTAAGATCGCAAAATCGAAATAAGGCTGAATAAATCGAAATCGTTTAGGCAATTGAAATGTAAGGTTTGTAGCAATAATAGATTCAGAATAATCAAATTTTTCAAAAATGGAAACATTGTAGTTTTTAAATCCACCTTCTCTTTCTGTTACATATTGTGGATTCCCATTCCGAAATCTTGTGATGTCGCTATATTTATAATCTGAGAAGTGGGTTCCGTATAATGAAAAGCCAGATGCTACTGTTGGATGTTTGAATGGACTCACTCCCACAAATAGTCTTATTGCTAGACTAGATTTTGGTTGATAAAACCATTTTTGCTTGACTTCAAGAGATATTTTATTATCACTCCCAATTATGTTATTGCATATCAAATAAATAATTCACACCCAATATTCCCAACTTTTAGTAATCTTGAATTTGAAAACAATAACATAATTGGGAGTAATAATAAAATATCTCTTGAAGTCAAGCAAAAATGGTTTTATCAACCAAAATCTAGTCTAGCAATAAGACTATTTGTGGGAGTGAGTCCATTCAAACATCCAACAGT
>CAMZLN010000173.1 GCA_947311465.1 uncultured Saprospiraceae bacterium | reverse complement strand
TAAAATTCCATTTATCATTGCAATCAATGCTACAAAAACCAATAGCATAGCTGCTACATTGGCGGCTAATTTCAAGCCTTCTGTTGTCCCATTTGCAATATCATCTAAAACATTATTTCCGCTGAAAAAATTGGAAATAATGTTTTAGATGCTATTGCAAATGGGACAACAGAAGGCTTGAAATTAGCCGCCAATGTAGCAGCTATGCTATTGGTTTTTGTAGCATTGATTGCAATGATAAATGGAATTTTAGGATGGGTTGGAGATATTACAACCATCAACGAAATGATTGCTGCCAATACTCCATATTCTCAATTGTCCTTGGAATTAATTTTAGGATATATATTCTCTCCATTGATGTATTTGATAGGAGTAGCCCAAGAAGATATGGCGATGATGGGGCAATTATTAGGTATCAAACTGGCAGCAAGTGAATTTGTAGGATACATACAATTGGCTGATCTGAAAAACGTTACTAATGAAACTCATTTAATGTACAATAAGTCGGTAATTATGGCAACCTATATGTTGTGTGGATTTGCAAATTTCGCATCTATTGGGATACAAATTGGGGGGATAGGCTCCTTAGCTCCTGGACAAAGAAAAACGCTTTCTGAGTTCGGAATTAAGGCATTGATTGGTGGTTCTATTGCTTCATTATTATCTGCTACCTTAGCGGGAATGTTGCTTGGGTAAGTTGAATTGAGAATTAGGAATCTGAAATTAAATTGCTAGATTATAAAATATGAAAAATCTAATTATTTTACTGCTGTTGATTACAAGTTGTAGCACAACAAAAAAAATAAATACGGAAAAAACAGCCAAAGGAATTCCAGTCATGGCATTCGAAAACACGTTCTATGATTTAGGAAAGATGAAACAAGGAGAGACTCGTGATTTGGAATATAAGTTTTGGAATCGTGGCGATGTAGATTTGGTTATTGAGATTGCTACGACATGTCATTGTACTCAATTAGACTATCCAACCACACCAATTGCTCCAGGGCAAAGTGGCATCATCAAAGCCCATTTTGATAGCAAGGAAAAAGATAGAGAAGAATTGATTGATATTACCATTATTCTTGCCAATGAAAATCCTGAGAATGGGTATCCGATTGTCGAAGAAGTTAAGTTTCGATTTGATATTGAATAGCAGGGCAAATGAGATTATAATATGAGTCAGTTGCAACTGCGCATTGGGTGAAAGGATGAGATAATTTTACTAAAGGTATTCTCTTTAAAAATTTACATTATTTTTCAAACGTCAACTCATCTAATCTCGACTTTGGAGAGACGACTCATCTTATAATCAAATTATCAAAATTGCTCATAAAAATCGCCAGATTGCACCATCAACAAATATCTTATTAAAAATAATAATCATTTTATACAAAAAATTATGCGTAAAAAACATATTTTTGTAAATACCATAAGAATTTATTTATTTGATATGAGTTGAAAAAACGACTTAAATAAATAAATCTCCCAAGCTAGAGAATAACCAATTTAACAAACAAAAGAGAAACGCTTTTCCACCAGATGGCTAAAAAGAAAAAAAAAGGAGGTATCCAATTAAAATTCGATTTTTTAAAAGACGATAGACTTCCAAAATTAATTGCTGTATTATCTTTTTTCGCTGCATTCTACTTATTGATTGCATTCGTATCCTATATATTTACTTGGAAATTAGATCAAGATAAAGTATTGCGATTTTCATGGGGATTATTATCACAGGGAGAATTGTCTGCTGCCAACTGGTTAGGAAGGCTAGGCGCCATTGTTTCAAATGGTTTTTTCTACTGGTTTTTCGGCATTGCATCTTTCACCGTTGTTTACATTTTAGGGTCACTAGGATTCAATCTTGCAAAGAAAAATCCCTTTATAGGTTTTTGGCCAAAGATAAGGAATGCAAGTGTCTTCATGTTGACGATGTCAGTCATATTGGGTTATATATTTCATGGATCAGAATTTTCTTATGGAGGAGCTGTTGGAAATAACATAGCTTCATGGTTGGTACGATTTGTAGGAGATATTGGCACCATCAGTTTATTTATTGTAGTAGGATTACTGTCCATAATTTGGTCCCACAATCCAGAATTAGAAGATTTGACATTTTCAAATGGGTTATCATCCATTAAAGAATTCTTTGCGGACTTATGGAGCGGACGCTACAAACAACGAAAAGAACGACTAGAAGCGGTTGCTCAAAACAAACGAAATATTGAAAATTCAAAGACCGTTGAAACCTTAAAACCCTCATCTGAAATTGCAAAAGAAGAAGCAGTACAAGATACAGAAGAGATATTGGAAGAAGGACAACTATCATTAAAAATAGATAAATCAAATATCAAAGCCCCTACTCCATTGACAGCTGGAAATTCAGTTTTAGAAATTGAACAGCCCAAAACAACAAGTGGGCCCACCGTCTATACACCTAGTTCAGAAATACCATCAACAATACCTTCAGCAATTCAATCTCAAAGTAAAGATCATACAGAACCTTATGATCCGACATTAGAATTGGCGAACTATAAGTCCCCATCACCTCAACTTTTAGTTGATTTTTCTTCATCCGAGATTGAGATTGATAGAGCTGAGTTAGAAGCCAATAAGGATCATATTATTGAGACTTTATTGCATTATAAGATTGAAATTATTAAGATAAAAGCGACAATAGGTCCTACGGTCACATTGTATGAAATTGTTCCAGCACCAGGAGTGAGAATTTCAAAAATCAGGAATTTAGAAGATGATATTGCATTAAGTTTATCCGCTTTAGGCATACGTATAATTGCTCCGATACCAGGAAAAGGAACGATTGGTATTGAAGTTCCAAATAAAAAACAACAAACGGTAGGCTTAAGAGAGATTTTAGAATCCCCTCAATTTCAGAATGCAAAAATGGATTTGCCTATTGCATTAGGAAAGACGATTTCGAATGAAGTTTTTGTAGCTGATTTAGCAAAAATGCCTCACTTATTGATAGCAGGAGCTACAGGACAAGGAAAATCGGTGGGTATCAATACGATTATCACATCGTTGTTATATAAAAAACATCCATCACAAATCAAGTTGGTTTTAATTGATCCCAAGAAGGTGGAATTATTTCCATATGCAAGATTAGCGAATCACTTTTTAGCCTATTTACCAGGTCAAGATGATCCGATTGTAACAGAAACAGCTAAAGTTGTAAATACCCTCAATTCCTTAATTATTGAAATGGAAGAGCGATATGATTTGCTCAAAAAAGCCAAGTCAAGAAATATAAGAGAATACAATGAAAAATTTGTTGCTAGACAACTCAATCCATTAAATGGACATAAATTTATGCCCTTTATTGTTTTAGTTATTGATGAGTTTGCAGATTTAATCATGACCGCAGGAAAAGAAATAGAATTGCCGATAGGACGATTAGCGCAACTGTCAAGAGCCGTAGGAATACATTTGATTATTGCCACACAAAGACCATCTGTCAATATTATTACAGGTGTAATCAAGGCGAATTTCCCAGCAAGAATGGCATTTAGAGTAACGGCAAAAGTAGATTCTAGAACGATTATAGATACAGGTGGTGCGGATAGATTAATAGGGCGTGGAGATATGTTATTGGCGTATGGAAGTGATTTGATACGGCTACAATGTGCATTTATTGACACACCAGAATTGGATAGAGTCATCGATGATATCAGTAATCAACAAGGATATCCAATTCCTTTCTTTTTACCAGAATTTCTTGGTGATGATGAAAAGAGTACTTCCCGAGGATTTAATATCTCTGATCTCGATGAAAATTTCTTTGATGCTGCAAGATTGATTGTTCAAAATCAGCATGGTTCTACATCAATGATACAGCGAAGAATGCGTCTAGGATACAATCGAGCAGGTAGAATTATGGATCAATTAGAGGCTCTAGGCATCGTTGGTCCAAGTGAAGGAAGCAAAGCAAGAGAAGTTTTAATGTTCACAGAAGTCGAATTGGAACGGTTTTTGGAAGATTTAAAAACTAGGAAATAGGAGGCAAACCTTATGTAAGATAATTCATAAGGACCTTTATCGGACCCTAACCAGTTTTAAAACTGGTTAGGTCTTTTTTTGTCAAAAAAATAATCCCGTTCCACCTTAGAAATTCGGACTTTAAAAGCTGCATACCACATTGATTTACCTTTAGAACGAGCCACTTGATGCTCCATATTCATTTTCCATTTTTGTATAGATTCCAAATTTTTCCAGTATGAAACAGTAATTCCAATTTCATCACGAGCAGATTCTATCCCAAGGAAACCATCTTGTAGAGCTGCTAATTCAACCATTTTATCGGCCATTTCTTCATAACCTACTTGATTATCAGAACTTGTACTTGTAAAAATAACTGCATAATAAGGCGTAGTTGGTGTTTTGGCTATTTTCATTTTTTATTTTTTTAGTAATTTTCATCTTTCACAGTTCCTTAACACTTATCTTTGTTTTCGAATCGTTAAAGAAGTAAATTTACAAAAATATAAGATTATGCGAAATATAATATTAGTTCTTTTATTGAGTTTTACAACCAACATAATGATGGGTCAAAGTGATGTACAATATACTGCATCCAACGAATCAGATCCAGCAGCAAAAAAGATTTTGGATAAATTGAAGACTAAGTTTAATAACATAACCTCAATGGAAGCCAAATTTACTTTAGAAATTACAATTCCAGAACAAGACCCGATTTTTCAAAAAGGGTCATTTATTCAAAATAAAGAAAAATACAGAATTGAGATTCAAGATAAAACAATCATGTCAGATGGACATTCACAGTGGTATCACATGCAGGAACAAAATGAAGTTCAAATCAATAATGTAGAAGAATTGGACATCAATAGTGGTGTTTTAACGCCGACTACATTAATAAAAATATACGAAAAGAATGAGTATGTATTTATCTTAGCGGATGAAATTTCAAAAAAAGGAACGATTCATCAAATTATAGAATTTAAGCCATTAGATGAAGATGCCGATATATTTAAATTAACATTGGTTGTTGATAAGAAAAAGCAAGAGATTGTAAGTTTCAAAACCTTTTTCAAAGATGGAATAAGATATAAACTTATTTTGGATAAAATGACTGAAAATAAAAAATATCCAAATTCTACATTTGTATTTGATACAAAGCAGTATCCCGATATTTATGTTGAAGATTTGAGGGACTAAAAGAACGAAGAAATCATCCTGTTTTTTGTTTTTCCCCAACAATTTGATTCGGATTTAATTTATAACTTCAAAAAAATAATAGTAAAATGAGATTAATTATATTTATATTACTTATCGTTTTTCATTCTTCATGCAAGGAAAAATCTGAAGTTCCAGTTGATTGCTCAGATCCGAATTATGTTCTAAGTGCTGATGGGACTAGTTGTGATTGTCCAAACGACCATTTTGTTGTTACAAATAAATTTGACTCCTTATTTGGCGGACTTCCAGATTGTATAAAAAAAAATGATTACAATTATTTCGTTAAAGCTGACAATCATAATTGTTTTTCTTCAGGAGATTTCATGGCCTTTGATGAAGTTGGATTAGCGAGATTTGATACTGCAAAAGGAACTTTTTTATTGAAATGGGGAGACATGTATGGTTTACGTCCAGAAGGTGATTCCTTTTTTAAACCTATCGATTATATTTTAAATTCTGATGGATCTTTTTCAGTCTCTTATGAAATTAGAAATGTAATTTCGAGAAATTGCAAGAATTGGAAGGATTTAACAGAATGTCCAGATTTAATTGTTGGTAAGGCCAGCGGTGAAAGTAATTCTGATCATTCTGAAGTTAATTTTGAAATTTTATGGGTTGATTGTGATAATATTGTCATTGATACTGGTAAGATAAAAATGTGGAGAGACTGGTAAATAACCAAAAATAACTAGCGATAAGACAATCGACTCCCCTGCTCAACTTTTTTTATTTTTTCATTAAAAATATTCCAAAACCAAGAAACCACTTCCATAAATTGTAAAAACACAAAGAATCAAAGCCCCGAGCATTAAAGCAGAAATATATTTCCAATAGCTGATTTTCATAGTACCAGCGATAAAGGAAACTAAATCTGTAGGAACCACAGGAATAAATGCCCAACCTAAGATATAAAAGAATCCAAATTTTGAAGAAAGCAGATTTTTAATTTTTATATAAGTCTTAGAATCTTGATTAAAACTTTCTTTAAAATTCAATTCTTCAGAAAGAAAATATATCATAGAAGAAGAAATGGCAATTCCCACCAAACTAATCATCAAAACCAAAAAGCTGGAAGATGGATATAAAAGCCCCCCCACTACAATCAAGGGCATTGCAGGAAACAGTAAAAGCCCTCTCAATATATGCAACAGCAAAAGTATTACCAATCCATACGATTGATATTCAGAGATAAATTCTTTTATAACATTCTCATTTAGAATATCTTGGTTGAAAAAAAAATATGTTGCTGATGAAAGGATGATTAATACCCAAATACTTCGAATAGCTTTTTTTGACATATATTTTCAGAAATAGATTTCTAATCAATAGTATAGCCTACTGAATTAGGATGATTAATAGCCAATGTCAATTCATTAATATGCATAACCAAATCAATATCCAAAACAGGATCACGGTCATTTAAAATTGCATCACATAAGTCGGCGATACCTAACATATAATCCATATTTACATTATTTCCTCCTTTAAAAGATGCCTTAGACTTCCCTATCATTGGTAATTTCTTTTTGTTCAGGCCAAAAACCAATCGAGTAATCCCAAATCGAGTAATTATTTTTTTACGAGCAGCTTTTAATTTAAAACTAGAGTTACTTTGAAACCAAACAGGAGCATTATTATCCCAAATATCTTCAACATACAAAGAACCTTTATCACCAGTGACTGTGATTCCACGATTCATTGGCGCCACGATACCACAAGTCAGTCTAGAGACCACACCTGAATTATGCTTCAATACAGCAACACTATAATCCGTTCCAGAATAAGGTTCTTTTCCCTCCATTTTTAAAGGTACCAAACAGTGAGAAGATGCCACTACGTTTTCAACAGAGCCAAACATCGTCACAATCCAAGAAAGAGGATAGCCTAGATGTTCGAAACTACTTCCAAGATCAAATTCACTTTTATAAGGCCAAGGCACCCCTAGAGGGGTCTTCCAAGTATCAGGGTTCATCAAATATATAGGACCATCATCCATTTCAATATGAACCACGAGTACTTTCCCAATTTTACCAGTATCAATGGCGTTTTTAAGTGTTTTAGCTGATGGACCTAAAATCGTACAAGGAGCACTACTCAAAAAGAGATTATTGGCTTTCGCTATTGATTCCAATTCTTTAGCATCGGCCAAAGATAAAGTCAATGGTTTTTCACTATAAAGGTGTTTATTTGAAGATAAAACAGCCTTAGAAACATCAAAATGATTTTCAGGATCCGTTAAATTAATGACTAAATCAATATTTTCTTTTAGTAAGGTCTCAACATTTTCACAGCATTTCACTTTAAAATGGTCTGCAAATTTCTTTGCCCGTTCATCTATCAAATCCGTCACTGCAACAAGCTCAACATGCTTGTACAAGTTCATAGTTCTCATATAATATTCAGAGACAAAACCACAACCAACGATTCCAATTTTTACAGTATTTTTCAAAACGACTAATTTAAGACTTGTAAAATAATATCAATTACAGATATAGAATGACTCAAAGGCATCTTAGAACTCTCGATTTTCTTATTATCAATACAATTCAAGACTTCCTTAATTTGATAGTGATATCCATTTCCATGAAAAGGAATGACCATTTTTTTTGAATTTTTACCTAGTGTGTGAAAAACTCGTTCTTTTAAAGATTGTGCATTTTTCAAAGGACCCAATAACTGATAAGGATTTCTTCTTTGATGCGGTTGTTCTTCAATGGGCCCAAACGATGATATTTCAAGAATGGATGATCTATAAAATGGACTACCAACCTTTATCATTCCTTTTGTTCCATATACAACAAAAGTATTTTCCAATTGAGCTTCATAACTACAATTTAGAGTAGCAATTGCACCCGAAGAATAAGATAAAACGATAGATGCATTTGTATCTACTCCACCATTTCCATTGACCACATGTGCATCAACTTCCTTGGGATCACCTAAAATTGCATGAGTCAAAGAAACCAAATAGACACCCAAATCCCAAATAGCACCTCCACCCAGGGATTTATTAAAACATCTATCCTTTTGTAAAATTGCACCAAAACTTCCTTGTATCATTTTAATTTCGCCAATTTCCCCATTTTTTAATAAGTCGATCATTTTTTCTATTGAAGGAATGAATCTAGTCCACATAGCTTCCATCAAGAATAGGCCTTTTTCTTTACCAATTCTTGCAATTTCTTTCGCTTCATCAACACTTAAGACTAAAGGTTTTTCACACAAAACATGCTTTCCATTTTGGAAACACGAAACAATATTTTGATAATGTAGGGCATTTGGAGTTGCAATATAAATAATATGAATATCTGGATTTTGAATAAGTGATTGAGTATCATTATATTTATTAGGAATGTTCAAATTATTGGCAAATAGATTCGCATTCTCCAACTTACGAGATGAAACTCCAATAATTTGATTTTCTTTTATGGATTGAATTGCGTAACCAACATCATAAGCTACAGCTCCAGTACCGATGATACCCCAGTTTTTCATTTTTGTAATTTTTGTATTTTGAAAACAAATTTACAAATAAATACAACCAAAAACCTGAAATCAATATAAAAATAAAAAAGGATCTAAAATTAAAACCAATCATCAATTCACATCATCTCCAAGAACCATTTACATACCAATCAAAAAAAGTGTCTGCTGACAAAGTCAACAGACACTTTTTATTTTACTGAATATCAATAAGAAAACCCAGTTGCTTGTCCGAAGGACAAGACAACTGAATCCTTTTCTTATTAATCAATCATGATCATCTTCT
>CAMZLN010000172.1 GCA_947311465.1 uncultured Saprospiraceae bacterium | reverse complement strand
TTCTTATGTAATTACTAAAACACCAATAAAAGGAAATTTGATTTTAAATGGAATGGCGCTTCAGCTTGGAGACGTTTTTACACAATCTGAAATTGACACTGGAGTGTTTTCTTATTCAAATACTACTATTGGAACAAGTGATTCTTTTAAGTTTGATGTAAAAGATAATTTAGTAGGTTGGATTGGAAATAACACTTTCAATATTAATATACTAGCAAATAGCTTAAACGCAACAGCAAATATTGACAATCAAATAATGTGTAATGGAGATGCAAATGGAAGTATTTCTATTCAAGCGTCTGGCGGTACAACTCCATATCAATATAGTCAAGATGGAATATCATTTCAAACAAGTAATGTTTTTTCGGGATTAATGGCAGGTAATTTTCAATTCACAATTAAAGATGCTAATAATTTCACAACAACAATTAGTCAATCTTTGTCAGAACCTGCGACCTTAACAATTGATTACACGTTAGATGGGAATATTGCTACCATTACATCCGCAGGCGGTACAACGCCATATACCTACAGCGTTGACAATCAAAATTTTCAATCCAATAACATTTTTACTTTGGCAAATGGCACAACAACTATTTATGTGAAAGACGCTAATGATTGTACCGTTTCAACTGTAGTCGTTGTTTCTGTAAATAATATCACTTTAGAATATTCAACAACTCCAATTTCTTGTTTTAATGGAAATGATGGATCTATATCAATAACCGCAACAGGTGGAAGTTCTCCATATCAATACAGTATTGATAACGGAGTAAATTATCAAGCATCCAATATCTTTTCTAATCTTTCAGCAGGAAATTATAATGTCATTGTAAAAGATGCGGATGATTTTCTGAAACAATTAAATAATATTGATTTAGCAAATCCCGCAGCAATTGCAATAAATGTCAATATTAATGAAAATGATATAACAATAACGCCAGTTGGAAATTATACTTACGCATTGGATAATCAAAATTTTCAATCTACGAATACTTTTACAAATTTGGCAAACGGAAATCATACGGCATACATCAAAGATGCCAATGGTTGTCAAAACGAATCATCCTTCAATATAAGTGTAAATGATATTGTGCTTAGTTTTACCAAAACAGATGTGATGTGTTTTGGTGATCAAACAGGTGAAATAATCGCAATTGCTCAAGGAAATGGCGTTTTGACATATTCTCTCAATTCAGGCACACCACAAACAAATAATATATTTTCAAATTTATCTACAGGTCAATATATTTTAAAAGTAACCGATGAATTGAATTTTACAAAAGAAATTGCAATCACAATAACCAGTCCAACTGAATTGGTTTTTACAACACAAATAAATAATTCTACCGTTTCAATTGTTGCTTCTGGTGGAACTCCAAGTTATACATATTCAATTGATGGTGTAGTTGGATTTCAAAATAATTCGACAATCATGAATGTTCCAGTAGGAATTCACACCGTCAAAGTAAAAGATTCAAACGGCTGTGAAAAAGATGGAACTATTGAAATATTTGGTTCAATTTCTGCAACCGTCGATTCAAAAAACATTACTTGCAATGGTGGTGATGATGGCGAAATAGTGATTTCTCCTTCAGGAGGTGTTGCGCCGTATCAATATTCGCTTAATCAGGGAATATTTACAACAAATAATACTTTTTCAGATCTAGAAGCAGGTGTTTTTAGTGTGCTCATTAAAGATGCAAATGGGACAGAATATTCCTTTAATGTTACTTTAACAGAGCCTGACCCAATTTCCTTTAATGCATCATCTATTTACGATAAAATAGTTATTGAAAACATAAATAATCAATTTTTTGAATTTAGTCTTGATGGAAATAACTGGCAATCAAGTAATGAATTTCTTTCAAAAAGTGTCGGGAATTATGATTTATACGCAAAGCTAAATAACGGTTGTATAGCAACAAAATCATATTTTCATAATTTCGAACTTTTGGGGGGTACTGCAAATCAAATTATATCATGTGAAAGTTTTAAAGGCATTGAAATAGTTCCGACGGGCGGCTTATCTCCTTACACCTATTCAATAGACGGAGAAAATTATCAATCTTCACAAACTTTCATCGACATAGCGTCTTCAGGGAAAGTTGATTTTTATATTCAAGATGTTTTAGGACATATTTTTCATGGACAAATTACACTTACTGTTGTTGAATTATTAGATGTAGAAGTTAGCTCTATTTCAAATTCCATTGAAATATTCGCTACTGGGGGAACATTGCCTTATGAATATAGCGTTGATGGTGAAAATTGGCAATCAGAAAATATTTTTTCAGATTTATCTTCAAATACATATACTGTCATTGTAAGAGATCAAGATGGTTGTACAAAAACCTATGTAATTACAATTGTTGCTAATGCAGATATTATTCCTATTGAAAGTTTGTCGGTTAATCCAAATCCAAATTCTGGGAATTTTATTCTACATTTAAGTGATGATATTGATAATACTTTTTCTGTATTTATTTTTAATATTGTTGGTCAAAAAGTCTTTCAAAAAGAGTATTTCAAAAAGGATATTGGCTTGAATATTCCAATTAATTTAGAATCAAAAAGTGGAATTTATCAAATCATGGTCAAAAGTGGAGAAAAAAATGGTGCGATACGAATACTTGTTACGGACTAAAGATAAGGTTAAATTATTTCATTAATTACTTCAACGGCCAATGGCAAATGCGCTGCGCTGTTTGGATGAAATGAAATAAATTTGACTTCTTTAATAAAATTTAATTTTTTATCCTTTTCTTATTCCATCAATTTAGATTCAATTCTTTTAAGAAATTTTATTCGACTTAATAAGGTTTTGAATATTAATATGTCGCAATAAAATTGATTCTTTTCCAATTCTAGTTGGGTTAAAAATACTCGCTGTAACTACGGCTATATCATCAAAATCGTAAAAAACTATTTAAATTAAACTCTGAAAAATGACCTAACTTAATATAAAATAAATCAATAATAGTGGTTTGTTTTGGGCTTCTCCAAAATTACAGCCTAATTTCTAACGGACTATTGTTATACGATCATTTCTTTTTAAAATCTGCCAAATTCACCGTCAGCCCCATACTTGTCACTCCTCCAGCCAAATGATAAACTTGTCTTCCAAAATCAAATTTTGCCCATCGAGTTTTAAACCCAAATCCAAAGGAAAAGCCAGCAAAACTATTGAAGTTTTTTACACTTAGATTTCTATGTAGAAGATGATTGTACCCAAATCGCAATTTGAAATTTTCTTTCTTTCCCAATAGAAATTCACCATTAAAAATAAAGTGTCTAAAGAAATTATTACTTAAAATTTTAAAAGCAGAGTCTTCTTCTGGCTCAGTACCAAAATTTAGAATTGCCGATTCTTCATTAGGGTTATCATAGGTAAGATTCCAATTGTTTAGGTGTTGATAAATAATGGAATACCGAAAAGGAAGATGTGCCAATCTTTTTGAGAAACCTGCTTGAATTTCGAAAGGCAATGATTCTTTGATGCCACGATATGAAGTGAGTTGCGTTCCCATGTTTTTGAATAACAACGTTAAAGTCATTCGTTTCGCAGTGTCTTGATACAAGGCTGCTGCATCAAAACTAAGCCCTGTAGATGCATAAGTCTCAAAACTAGATGAAATAAATTTCATATTTGTCCCCAGCGTTAATTTTTCATAAATAGGTTTAGAAGCCCCTACAACCCAGGCAAATTCAGATGCACTAAACTCACCAGTTGAGTTCCCTATTTCATCTGTTCCTTGAAAATTTTGATAATTAATAAATTGAAATCCCGTATGAAAACTAGCATCCCATTTTTTTATGTGCTGACCATATCCAAAATATCCATCTTTAATACTTGCCAAGTGAAAGCCATAATTAAATGCAATTTTTCCACTCATAGTTGGATTAATCAATGCTGGATTGGCAAAGGATTGAGCAACATCATCGTCAGCAACGGTAATCAAATTGCTTCCAAGTGCGGTAATTCTTGGAGAAGATGGGGAATTGATAAAATTGAATACATGACTGCCCCCAATAATTTGAGCATTCAATTGAAAAGTAAGTATAAAAAAAACTGCTGGTAAAAATTTAATCATTATTGTTTTCGCTTTATTGGATGAAACTAAAATTACTCTCTGGTCCAAATCGTCTTGCATCGACCAAAATTACATTCCATTTTTTTTTCTAAATCACCATGCTCATCATACATTTCGATGATTCCATGCTCTTTTTGATCTGTATCTTCGTTGATCTTATTTGTCTTATAATTTCCTTTTGCTTTTAGATTTCCATTTTTATAATATTCAATAAAAGGTCCATTTTCATTATTATTACTAAAGGTAACTTGCTCTTTCAATTGACCATTATCGTAGTAAAACTTCCAAATTCCCGATATTTGATTATTGACGTACATTCCGATAGATTCGATGGTCTTATTTTTATGGAAAGTCTTATAAATGCCTTCAAAAAGATCATTTTTATAGGTTTCTATAGTCATCGTATCTCCATTTTTAAAAAACAAAACACGCTGTCCATCTAAGACATCGTTCTTATAGTTTGCAACTTCTTCCAATGATTTATTGGGAAAATATCTATAATAAACTCCATCTTTTTGTTGCGTTTCCTTGTTAATCGAAAATTTCTCAAGAAGGTTGCCTTCATCGTCAGTCACTTTTACAAATTCCATATCTCTATTGCAAGAGAACAAAAATACAAGGCAAGACAAAACTAGAACGTTGATATTTTTCATTTTAAACATTTTTGACTACTTTGAAACGATATTATTGTATATCTATTATATTAATCAAGGTATTAACTAAAAATCTATTTGAAAGCTAATCAAAGGTACTAAACTAGATTGATTTCTATAGACCCATTGATGCAATTCTGGATCGTAAGTTCGATTCAAGCCATCAATATTTTTTCTTGCAATGACATTTTGTATATCCAAAGCAATATTCCAAGCTGTTTTCAGATTATCTTTTCGATAGGCAATTCTTAAATCTGGTCTAAAATAAGCTTTTACTTTTTCTTCAAATGGACGAGCATAATCCAATGGTGGATTTTTTTGATTAATGTCCCCTACATTTTCTAACAACGGAGTCAATCTTTGTCCACCATTATAAAGCATTTTTAATCCTATTTGAATAGTACCATTATTTCTTACAGCCCATTCCTTTCCGCCAATGAAAGTTGCTGAAACATTACTATTGTATTGGGTGTTGTACCAAGTTGTACTTTCCTTTGACATTTTGTATTTTGAATCAAAAAGAGATGTGGATAGGATGAAAAATGCTCCTTTGTTGAATAATTTTTCAAATGAAATATCAATTCCTATATTTTTTCCAATTCCATCGCTTGTCAGTGCTTCATTGGCATAATGATCCACATCATTTAGTATCCAATAGGAGCTGAAATTATTCCTGGCACTTACAGGAACATCAAATAGATTTTGTTGATATATTTCAG
The DNA here is from genome assembly GCA_947311465.1 of uncultured Saprospiraceae bacterium. GTDB lineage: Bacteria > Bacteroidota > Bacteroidia > Chitinophagales > Saprospiraceae > CAMZLN01. The sequence continues at coordinate 8,489 of CAMZLN010000172.1, read as the reverse complement.
TATGAAATCGGAAGTTATTTCCCAAAAGAAAGTCGTAAGCCAAAACAAAATGATGTGATTTTATCAATTCCAAATTTTTATTAGGCTGACCAATAGGATTTAGATTTTCATCATAAGCAACAGTAAAATAGGTGCCTATAGGAACGATTCGACTATGTAATCCATAAGCGAAACTTATATTTTGGTGCTTAGAAATTGTATATTTTATCCCAAGACGTGGTTCTATGGATTGAGTTTTATTAAGCAGGAAAAACATTCCATGAACGCCTAAATTAATATTCCATTGATGATGAGGTTTGTATCGAAATTGAATGTAAGTTTGATGCAAATAGGTATATCCATCGCCAGCTCTCCTTACCAGTTTTGGATACTGAGGAAAAACGGTTGAAATACTATCTTCTCTTACATTATACCAAATATTAGTTCCAATCACACCTGTTTTCATTGAAAGCTGCGGATTAAATTTGTAATTATAAGTTGTATTAATTGTAAAGCGATTATTTATATATTTTTGATTTCTATAATTATAATGCACTAGACTTGTATTGACCGTATCTTGATCATAAATTACCTTTTGTCCCATTCCAGCAAGAGAGATCTTTAAATATGATTTTTCATTCAACAAAAAAGTAGAATTCACCCCAATGGCTCCCATATTGGTCACGAAATTATACGCAGTTTGGTCAGAATATGATTTCCAATTTTCTACACCTTTAGTTGTACTTCCAATTTCAGTGCTTAGTCCCCCAATTCCCCAAACATTGGTGATGACTTTACCGTTTATGGAAGGAAAAGAAAGATTAAAAGACAAATCTTGAAAAGTATTATCAATCCGTTCACCAACTAAATGTAAACCAATTTTATTCAAAATACCAAGTGTAGAATAACGATAATTCACTAGATAAGAACTTTTTCCTTTAGAAATAGGTCCTTCTGTTGAAAAATCCAACCCTAAGATTCCCGCTTTAAAAGTACTTTCTCTTTTATTCTTATTTCCTTTTCTAAATTTCATATCAAAAACACCAGAAAAAGCATTTCCGTATTCCGCAGGAAATGCACCCGTAGAGAAATCCGAATTGCTCAACATAGAGCTGCTGAAAATGGTGATTCCCCCTCCAGAAGATCCAATTCTTGCAAAGTGATTTGGGTTTGGAATATCAATTCCTTCCACTCTCCATAGCATACCCGCAGCGGAGTTGCCACGTATCACAATATCACTACGGGTATCCCGACTAGGCTGTACTCCAGGGAATCCCATCGCCATTCTCCCAGGATCATTGGCACTTGCAGCGTATCTTTGCGTTTCTTCCACAGAAAATGATCTTGTACTCACGATAGAAAGTTCGTTTAATGGTTCACTTCCGTGTTTTAATGCCGTAACGACAACTTCATCTGTAGTGAATGAAGCTTCCAACAATTCAATATTAAGCACCAATTCTTTAGCAGAATTTACAATTGTATTGTCACTTAGAAAAGATTCATAACCAAGATATTGACAGGAAATTTTATGTCTACCCACTGGCACTTCAAGAATTTCAAAATTTCCATTCTCATCTGTGATAACCCCTAGTGGTGGATCGATATCCATAATCGAAACCGTTGCCCCAATCAAAGGCGTTTTTGTGTCTTTATCTATCACATTTCCTTTAATGGTTTGTGTTTGAGCCCAAATTAAATTGGAAAATGATAAAAATAGTATGATTAATTTAATTTTCATGTCGTTGTTTTTTAATTGATTTAACATTAGGAATTGTGTAGAAATTCTAGATAATTGACGTTTTTTAAACTACAAAATAGGGTAAAAGAATTAGTTAGTTAAAAATGTACATTTATTTTTCACAGTTCATTAATGCCAAATTTACAAAAGCTCCATTTTAAAATCAAAGCAATATTTACTTGAATTATATGATTTTTTCTCTAATTTGAAGAATATTTCTCTAGATAAAGAAAAAAGGGTCCTTTTAATATTGAAATCTATTTAAAAAAATGAAATCCACAGACTCTACAACTTGAAACAAATAATAAAATAATTAATTTAACATTTTCACAAAAGATATAAATATTCTGTAAAATTGAATTCTGTTGTAACTATGATTGGAAAAATACGTTTTTTCAAGCAATTGATATTATTTGAATTTAAAAGACACTTCTATTCAAAACTTAGTAGTTTTTTTAAATAAAAATACCGTATTTTGAGCCGAAATTAGTTAACCATTTAAAATATAATATATGTTGTTTGATATTGACATGCTGAAAAAGCATTATGCCGAATATAGCGATAAGGTAGCTGCAGCAAAAAAAGTATTGGGAAGACCCATGACTTTTGCAGAAAAGATCCTATACAGCCATTTGCATCAAGAATCTCCTTTGAAAGAATATAAGAGAGGAGAAGATTACGTTTATTTTTCTCCAGATAGAGTTGCCATGCAAGATGCCACAGCACAAATGGCATTGCTACAATTTATGATGGCAGGAAAAGAAAAAGCTGCCGTCCCTTCTACTGTTCATTGTGATCATCTGATTCAAGCAAAAGTAGGTTCAGCGGAAGATTTAAAAACAGCAGAAGATGTCAATTCAGAAGTTTATGATTTCTTAGCATCAGTTTCAAGAAAATACGGAATTGGATTTTGGAAACCTGGAGCTGGTATTATCCACCAAATTGTATTGGAAAATTATGCTTTCCCTGGTGGAATGATGATTGGTACTGATTCTCATACGGTAAACGCAGGGGGATTAGGTATGGTAGCCATCGGTGTAGGTGGCGCAGATGCGGTAGATGTTATGGCAGGAATGGCATGGGAATTAAAGATGCCGAAATTGATTGGGGTCAAATTGACTGGAAAATTGAAAGGCTGGGCTACTCCGAAAGATGTAATTCTTAAAGTTGCTGGAATCTTAACTGCGAAAGGGGGAACAGGTGCAATTATTGAATATTTTGGCGCTGGTGCAAAAACTATTTCTGCAACTGGAAAAGGTACAATTTGTAATATGGGGGCAGAAGTTGGAGCTACAACTTCAATGTTTGGATATGACAAATCTATCGAAAGATATTTGAGAGCTACAGAAAGAAGAAGAGTAGCTGTACTTGCCAATCGTGCTAAAAAAGAATTAACAGGTGATCCAGAAGTATATAAGGATCCTAAAAAATATTTTGACCAAGTTATAACTATCAATCTGTCTAAGCTGGAGCCTCATATCAATGGTCCTTTTACGCCAGATTTAGCTACGCCAATTTCAAAAATGAAAAAAGTTTTAGCAAAAGCGGGCTGGCCAGCAAAAGTCGATGTAGGTTTGATTGGTTCATGTACCAATTCGTCTTATGAAGATATTTCGGCAGCAGCTTCATTGGCAAAACAAGCTATTGATAAAGGTTTAAGTTTAAAATCAGAGTTTGATATCACGCCTGGTTCTGAAATGGTAAGATATACAATTGAACGAGATGGTTTTATTGCAACTTTTAAAAATATTGGAGCAAACGTTTTTGCAAATGCTTGTGGTCCTTGTATTGGACAGTGGGCTAGAGCAGGTGCGGATAAAGAAGAAAAGAATACTATCATTCACTCTTTTAATAGAAACTTTACGAAACGTGCAGACGGAAATAAAAATACACACGCTTTCGTTGCTTCTCCAGAAATAGTTACAGCAATCGCATTGGCAGGTCGATTGGATTTTAATCCAATGACTGATACTTTAACCAATAGTAAGGGCGAAGAGGTTATGCTTGAAGCTCCAGTTGGAATTGAATTGCCAGAAAAAGGATTTGATGTTGAAGATGCTGGGTACATTAAGCCGCCTAGAAGTGGAAAAAGTATTAAAATAAAAGTGAATCCTAAATCAGATAGAATTCAATTATTGACTCCGTTTACTCCTATTTCCCAAGATGAAGTAAATGATATGCGAATCTTGATTAAAGCTAAAGGAAAGTGTACAACAGACCATATTTCTATGGCGGGGCCTTGGTTGAAATTTCGTGGGCATCTTGAAAATATTTCAAACAACTGTTTCATAGGAGCAATCAACGCTTACAATGACCAAGCAAATAATGTCATCAACTATGTGAAAAATGAATATATGGCTGTTCCTGAATCAGGAAGAACTTACAAAGCTGCGAATATTGGAACTATCGTTTTTGGGGAAGATAATTATGGCGAAGGGTCTTCACGTGAACATGCTGCAATGGAACCTAGATTTTTAGGGGTCAAAGCTGTAGTTGTTAAGTCGTTTGCAAGAATTCATGAAACGAATTTGAAAAAGCAGGGTATGTTGGGATTGACTTTTGTAAATCCTGCGGATTATGATAAAGTTAGACAAGATGATAAAGTAAGTATCGTTGATTTTAATAAATTTACACCAGGTAAGAATTTAACGATTGAGTTGACTCACGCTGATGGTTCTAAAGAGCAATTTGAAGTTGCGCATACTTATAATTCAGAACAAATTGATTGGGTAAAAGCAGGATCTGCTTTGAATAAAATTCGTTCGGAACAAGCGTAGTTTTAATGGTTAATTGTTAATTGTTAATTGTTAATTACTATTCTGATAAAATAATTTTAAAAAAGGGAAGTGTCTTACATAAGATGCTTCCTTTTTTTGTAAATTACATATAAACAACATATTTATAGTTAATCAGAATTTATCCAATGGCGGTGATAGTTTTGTTGTTTTTTAAACTTATTTTTAGTCGTTTGATTTTAGTAAATTAATTAATTAACTAGACATTGTCTATCGACGATTTTCATTTTTTCATTGCAAAAAAACGAAACAAAAAATGCTAAGCAAAAAAACTCGTTCCTCAAACAATTTTTGCCTTGTCACGCTCTATTTTAAGAACATTTATTTCAACAATTTATTTTAGTCAATAAATAATGAAAACAAAACAGATTTTACGCAAATTAAAGTATCTATACAAAAATATCAGCCGCTCAAATCAGCATAGAACTAATAAATTTGGAATCCAATTTGGATATGAATATGAATTTTCTTAGAAAGTGAGTGTGGGAAGGCAAAAAGAAAACCGTCAGTCGACACAAAAAGTAGTTTTTTTTACAACTTACTTTTCAAACGAACTATTGAAACTGATAAAATAATTTTAAAAAAGGGAAGTGTCTTGAATGAGATGCTTCCTTTTTTTTGTAAATTACGTTCATAAACGACCATAATATGAATTTGAAATCAAAACTTCCTAACGTAGGAACGACCATTTTTACCGTAATGTCAAGATTGGCAAATGAGCATAATGCTATTAATCTTTCTCAAGGTTTTCCAAATTTTGATTGTCCACCTGATTTACAAAATCTAGTGTCAAAATATATTTCTAAAGGAATGAATCAATATGCTCCCATGGCAGGTGTACCTATATTGAGAGAACGATTGGCAGATAAAATCGAAAAATTATATGGATTAAAAATTAATTCAGAAAATGAAATCACGATCACAGCGGGTGCAACTCAAGCAATTTATACCATAATTTCAGCTTTTATTCATTCAGGAGATGAAGTTATTATTATTGAACCAGCTTATGATTCGTATGGTCCATCTATTGAAGTAAATGGAGGAAAAGTTATTCCTTATCAATTAGTAGCTCCTAGTTTTAAAATTGATTGGGAACGATTTAAAATGTTAATGACTCCAAAAACAAAGATGATTATTATCAATACGCCACATAATCCAACAGGATCAATCTTATCTAAATCAGATATGGAAATATTGGATCAAATAACGGCAAATACCGATATTATTGTCTTGAGTGATGAAGTCTATGAGCATTTGATTTATGATGGAGAGATACATCAATCTGTTTTTAGATTTCCAAATTTGTTTAATCGATCTATGGCTGTTTTTTCCTTTGGAAAGACATTTCATAGTACGGGATGGAAAATAGGGTATTGTGTCGGACCTGAATATCTAATGAGTGAATTTAGAAAAGTGCATCAGTTCAATGTCTTTTCGGTAAATACGCCAACTCAATATGCAATTGCTGAATTTTTAAGCAATCCCAATGAATATTTATCACTTCCAGATTTTTATCAAAAGAAAAGAGATCATTTTGCAAATGCAATTGCCAAAAGTCGCTTCCAACCATTAAAATGTACTGGCACGTATTTTCAATTATATGATTATAGTGCAATCAGTGATTTAAACGATGTTGATTTTGCGAAATGGCTGACTATCGAATATGGTGTGGCAACAATTCCAGTTTCTGTATTTTCTTCTTTCGAGACGAACGATAAATTGGTTCGTTTTTGTTTTGCCAAAAAGGAGGAAACTTTGGATGCGGCGGCGGACGTGATTAATCGAGTGTAATAATACAATTTAGGGTACTACCCATTTCAACCTACAAAAAAGACCACTTCAAAATCGAAGTGACCTTTCTCACAATAAACACTAATATTTTTTAGAAAAATTTATAACTATATCCTACACTAAAACGCCTTCCCTTGCTATAAGAATAATACGTTTCTGAATCAGCTTGATAAGAAGCATACCTTTGCTCAAATCCATCATTCAATAGATTTTGAATAGCAAAACTAAATTTAGATCTATTCTCCTTCCCAAATGTCCTAGTATATTTTGCATTTAATCCATGATATGGATTTTCATAAACGTCAGGCAAAATTCCACTTCCTACTAAAAATAACTTTGCTCCTTGAACATTATAACTCACATTCAAATCATGATTTTGATAAGCCAAATTTGTCGCTAAATTCACAATGTAAGGTGCCTGACCTTGCATTGGTCTCCAATCTTTTATAGTTTCTCCTTCTCTAGCATTTTCAACTCTTAAATCATATTCTGATTTTCCATTCACATCCACTTTCACATCTTTGATATTTACTTTTGACGAAATTAACGTTACATTTCCAACTACACCCACTTTAAATCGAGCACTATTGCCTGTCAATTTCTTTTTCAATTCCAGTTCCAAACCATACACTTCTGATTGATCTATATTTCTTGGTTGAATATTATTTGGACTTAACTCAAAGGGAACCAATTCAATTGGATTATGAAATTGTTTATAAAATCCACTCACTGAAACGATTTCTTTGTTTTTGAAAAAATATTCCCATCTTAAATCAAAATTGTTCACCATAGTTTCCTTCAAATCTATATTTCCAATAAATACGGTTTGCGAAATTGGATCATCAATATGGGCATTTGACTTTTCTTTAAAAGATGGTCTGGCTAAGGTTTTAGTGAATGATCCTCGGAGATTCATATTTTCAATGACGTTGTAAATTAGTCCTACTGAAGGCAGAATATCCATTTCATTGTGCACCAAAGAATCTAATGGAATATTATTGTAATGTCCTTCGTAATTTATCGTTGACTTTTCAACTCTAAAACCATAAACAGTTTTAAATTTTTCCGTTAGCGGTAACTCATTCATAACATAAGCAGCAGCAACATTGGAATTTGCCTTATATTCATTATTTAAATCTCGATTACCGACAACATACATTCCTGATCTTGATTCAGGGGTCCAAACATTTTCATCTGATAAAATTTGATTAAAATCTTTTGAAAAATTATTGAAATTTGAAGTCGCATTAAATTGATACAACAAGATGCTGTAATCTCTATTTTTATAAGTATTTGATATTCCAAATTTAATTTTACTCGCTTTTCCACTCCATTGAGCAAAACTATAAACAACATCTGCTTTTGAAGCTACATTGACTTCATCTAATGTCCTAAAGAAACGATCAATTCCTGCTCCATCCCCTAATTTCAAATCGTAAACTCCTTTTTCATCGTCAAATGACAATCTAGTTGACCGTACATCTGGTTCTAAAATATGTGAATAAGTAGGTGATACTTTCCAAGTGACTTGAAATGATCCTAAATCATGTTTGCCTGCAATCAAAGCATTGGTTACTGATTTCTGTGAATATTCTATCGCATTTTTATACAACTTTGCTTTTGTTTCATCAAAATTTTGAGAATAATATTCTGCCGCTTTCCCATCTCCATTTTGACTATGAACCAAGGACATTGTAAATTTATGATGATCTGTCTTGATAGCCCCTCCCACCAAAGTACTCCACAATACTTCGTTTTGAGAAATAGTACCTGTACTCACTTCTCTTTTATCGAGGTCGTTTATAGATTTATTATCCGTATCCTTAAAAAATACGCCACGATAAACATCATCATAAAATTTATAAGAATTACTATAATTAGCGGCCACATTCAACCCGATAGACATATCTTTTATATCATATTGATTACCAAAACTAAATGAGTATGACTGATTGGCAAAATTTGCAGCTCCTTTTTTTACACCCAATTCTTTTGAAAATTTCTTTGATAAATTGTATAAACTCACATCATTGGGCGGGTTTTGCTGGGTATAGAAAATTGAAATTTAGTCCAAATTCAATTATCCCTGATGAAACCGCCAATGATGTGAGTTTATACAATTTATCAAAGAAATTTTCAAAAGAATTGGGTGTAAAAAAAGGAGCTGCAAATTTTGCCAATCAGTC